>CALGPD010000369.1 GCA_937960625.1 uncultured Spirochaetia bacterium
ATATTAGGTAATATAAATTTATTTTGGAATGAAAATGAATAGCGTTAGTAAAACTTTGTACATTGTTATCTTATTGTCTTTATTTTCTAACAGTATTTTCTCTTCGGAAAGCAAATTAAAAAATGAACCGGAATTGAAGGAAAAAGATACAAGCCCTATTTTTCTAAAAAGTAATGTTTTAGAAAAGAAAACTATGCAGATAACTTTTTCTTTGTTACAGGAACATAGAAAAAATAAAATTATTGACCACAATTTGCCAATGCCCATTAAAAAATATTCAGATATGAATAATTACATTGCTTTTCTCGACGTTTCTTATGGAATTAAAAATAATTTTACAGTAGGAATCAATTTAGGCATCTTATTTGACCACTATGATAATAAACATTATTTGTTTACACAAGGTGAAAAATATAATGTTACTCTTTTTAATCCTGAATTATTTTTAAAATGGAAAGCCGTTAACTCTAAAAAATCAAAAATGAACTTGACGGTTTTTTTCGGCATGCAGCCTTCAAAAAGTGATGAATTATTTGCGGGGCAGGTATATCAACCGTATTTATTTTCTTCAGCCAATAGTTTCCGGCTCGGTGTATTTATGGATTTTCCTTTAAAAAGAGTTGTTTTTTTTCTAAACACAATTTTCAATTTCGCAATACTTTTTCCAGGAGACGTAAGAGGATATGCTTCTCAATATGAATCTACAACCATTGAGGATGATGATAAATATTACTTTGTTATTTTTGTCCAAACAGGAGTTCATTTTATTGCAAGTAAGTATTTCAGCTTAAATTTATCAGTAAAATTTGTCTATAACAGCAAGGTTAAACTCGCTTTACAAAATTCAGATTATAATATTGAACCCGCATATTATTTTTCTCCGGGTTTGAAAATAAACTTTAAGCTTTCAAAAAACTTTTATACTTCATTCTCTTTCGAATATTTGATTTACTCCGCAATTAATTCTTCGCTATATTACAGATCTACTACTACTACAACGACATTAGATGCTGAAATAACATCTAATTACATGTTGTATTTTGTTTTTATGAGTAAAATAAATTTTTAGATTAGATAAAAATTTCAGGATTTTTTCTCGTTGCACACATCTTTTCAATTTTCTTTAATTTTTCATTAAAAGAGTTTATTATTGATTTGTCTATTCCCCGGGCTTGATTTGGGCAAAGCTTAACACACCGGAAACACATTAAACATTCCTGAATATCAGATACTTTAAAATCAGAATATTTAATAACTTGAACAGGGCATTCCGTTGCGCATACTCCGCATTTTATACAATTTTCATAAGGTTGAGGGGCAAGTGGAAAACTAGAACGGCTTCTATATGGAAAATTTCCTTTAATGTTTAATTCACGCGTTTCGTTTATGCTTTTAAAGTGCTTAAACTTTTCAACAATGTTTGCACCAAAATCTTTTTGATTTACAATATCCTTTTCATCCGGACGGCCTGGGGCAATATTGGAATTAAGATTATGCTCTGCAATAAACGCTGCTGCTGCAACGACTTTAAAACCTGAGGATTTGCATAATTTGGCAAGCTCCAAAAGCGCATCCTCATATTCGCGGTTGCCGTATACAACAACGCAAACCACCGGAGTATTATCTCCTATCAATTTTTTATAATTTTCAAATATAACGGGAATTCTTCCGCCATAAACAGGCATGCCGATAACAACGAGTTCATCAGGAGCAAATTCAAAAATATTATTACGGATTTCCTGTTTTGTTAAATTGATTTCAGTAATATTCTCGATGTCAATATTTTCAATGATGTTCCGCAGAGTTTTTTCCGTTGTTAATGTCGGGCTGAAATAGATGAGGTTAAGTTTTTTAATCTGCAATATATTTTCCTTAATATTAGTTAAACCCCCGCTTTTTGGGGGGTTTAACATATACAAATCTTGTCAGAGATTTGAAAGGGGTAAATCAGTCTTTACGGTTCCGTAAAAAAGTCGGTATTTCCAAATTATACTGGTCATACCCTTTATCGTTTTGATTTAATATTGGTAATTCTTTATCATTTCCACGATTATCAATATTTCCGTTCACAATCTTTTTTATATCTGATGAATCAAAATCCAGGTTTTGTACCATTGGAGTATTATCAACGTGTGTTTCATTTAAACCATACGATGATGAACCTGTGACCTTAAACTTTCTAACTTTTTCTGTATTTTCCGCTGCATTCTTAAATAAAGAAGACGAAACAACGTTTTTATCATTTACAACGCCTTTTAAGTTCTTACGTTGTTTAAATCCCGTTGCAATTACAGTAACACGTATTTCATCAGCCATAGAATTATCAGCAACCGTACCCGCGATTATATTTGCTTCGGAAGCGCATTGGCTTGTTACTAAACTCACAATCTCGTTATAATCCTGCAGGGTTAAATCAGTGCCGCCTGTAACGTTAACGAGAACGCCCGTTGAACCTTCCATTGATGAAATATCCAATAAAGGATTAGATATAGCTTCAGTTGCGGCTTCAATCGCTCTGTTTTCACCGTTGCCGATACCCATTCCCATTATCGCGTTACCCGCGTCGCGCATGATAGCTTTAACATCTGCAAAGTCAACGTTAATTAGACCCGGTATAGTAATTATATCTGAAATGCCCTGAACTGCCTGACGTAAGACATCGTCAGCAATTCTAAAAGCATCTACTAAACTTGTATTCTTTTGAACATAGTTTAATAAATTTTCGTTTGGAATTGTAATTAATGTATCAACATTATCAACGAGGTTTTCAATACCGCGCTCAGCTTTATCCATACGGCTTTTGCCTTCAAATTTGAAAGGCTTGGTTACAACTCCAACAGTAACGGCGCCAAGGCTTCTTGCGATTTCCGCTATCACAGGTGAAGCGCCTGTTCCGGTGCCGCCGCCCATTCCCGCAGTTATGAAAATCATATCCGCGCCTTTTAACACGTTTTCTAATAATTCTCTGTCTTCTATTGCTGCTTTTTCTCCGATATCAGGGTCAGCGCCTGCTCCAAGGCCGCGGGTGATATGCTGCCCCAATTGGATCTTATGGTGTGCTTTTGATTTAAGTAAGACCTGTGCATCGGTATTTGCAACGATAAAATCAATGTTTTGAACGCCCTGTTCAATCATACAATCTACAGCATTGCAACCGCCGCCGCCGATACCTATGACTTTAATCTTAGTAGGCCAGGTATCCTCGTTTAAAATTTCTATATTCATTATTTATCCCCTCCCAAAAATTTATACGGGTATTTTTATAATTTAATAATATTACCCAAAAAAATCTTTAAAAAATTCTCCAATTTTAGATTTAAAATTATTCATGCCTATTCCGGCAGCAACTCTCCGCTCATTTGTACGGTCCTGCCCTGTTTCGCCCTCATGTTTCATTCCATACAGCGCAAGCCCTACTGCTGCAGTACAATCAGGCCTTGAAACAGTATCAAGTAAACCGCTGTCACTAAGCCCGCGCGGATGGCCTATTCTTGCAGGCAGGCTGAATACTTTTTGAGCAATGTCTATAATTCCCGGCATCATTGCTGTTCCGCCGGTTAAAACAACTCCCGCGCTTAAATGTTTAAGCAGGTTTTTATTGTAAAGTTCTTTATAAATTAAGGAAAAAATTTCTTCAACCCGCGGTTCTATTATGCTCGTTAAAATCATTTTTTCCATTTTTCTCGCTGTTCTACCGCCTACTCCAGGCACTTCAATTACTTCATGCGGATTTACAATCTGACTGGATGCGCAGCCATAATTTAATTTTATCATTTCCGCTGCCGCATCCGGAGTTTTAAATCCGTAAGAAATATCTTTTGTAACATTTAAACCCCCAAGAGGTATAACAAATGAATGCTGCATTGCTCCTTCAATGTATAAAGCAACGTCTGTAGTACCGCCGCCGATGTCAACAACCAAAACACCGATTTCTTTTTCATCAGCGCTTAAAACTGCTTCAGAAGACGCATACGCGCTTAAAACAATGTCTTGTATATAATATCCTACACGGTTCACGCTTTTAACAATATTCGTTATTGCATTAGTTGAACCCGTTACTATGTGTACTTTTACTTTTAATCTAACACCGCTCATTCCAACCGGGCTTTTAATACCCGTCTGGTCATCAACAATAAATTCCTGAGGGAAAACGTGTATTATATCTCTATCTGAACGGAGGTTAATTTTCTGCGCGTGTTCGATTACACGCATTTCGTCGTTTTCGGTAATTTCCCTGTCCCTTCTTGAAGTTACAGCGATATCACCTTCTTTGTTGAAACTCTTTATATGATCGCCGGAAATGCTTGCATAAACCTCTTTAATATCAACTCCGGCTTGAAGTTCTGCTTCATTGATTGCCTGCAAAACAGCTTCACCTGTTGTTTCAATATTCACAATACTGCCTTTTTTCAAACCGTAACATTGGGACTGGCCTACGCCAATGACAACGAGTTCATCCGAGCCCATTGCTTGAGTTACAACTGCGGTAACTTTTGTCGTTCCAATATCTAAGCCAACGTAAATTCCATCATACATACTTATACCCCTCATTTCGCAAATATATCATCAAATCTCAAATCAATTCTTCTAAAACTTTGACGTACTATTTTTTTATTATTTAATAAATATTTCATTTCAAGAAAATCCCTTACTTTTAAGAAATCCTTAACTAGAAAACGCGTTCCCAATCCGTCTATCCAAACTTTTACTTTATCTTTATTCGGTACGGGTTGTATTTGTTTTATTCTTTTAAAGTTTCTTTTATTGTTAAAATAAATAACGCTTAATGAATACAACGTTCTTTTAATATTGAGTTGATAATTTTTAATATCATCAACATTGTTGTAATCCATAATCAATAAAGGTAAATCCGGATATCTGCCTTTACATTTTTTAATAATTCCGCCTTCATCATCGATTAAATAGTGCTGCACTGTTTCTTTCCGTATTACCTTAGCACAAGCGATTGGATATCTTTCTCTAATCATTACCTTTAAAGTATTGGGATAAATAGAATGAATTTTTATATCTTTTACAATCCCTGTTTCATGAAACTTTTTAACAGCAGTTTTTTTATCATAAAAGAAAATGCTGTCTTCATTCTTTATATTTAATATTTTCAATATATCTTTCTTGGATAATACTCTATTGCCTTCGATTTCAACGTTTTTAATCTTGAAATACGGTAAATATGACAAAACCGTTTTTCCATATATTAACACAAATAAAAGAAGTATAACTCCGCTGATAATATAAATGTATTTCTTCTCTGTATTCATCATAATTCCTATACCTTTAGAAAGCTGACTTAACTATTTTAACCATAAGTTCCTGCATATCTATTCCCATGGCTCCGGCTTCTGCCGGTATATCAGAAGTATCTGTAAGCCCGGGGCTAGTATTTATTTCAAGAAAATACGCAATTCCTTTTTCATCAATAATAAAATCGCTTCTTGAAACTCCATTACAGCCTAAAGTTTTATGAATGCGTAAAGCAGTTTCCTGAATAGTCTTCGTTGCTTTTTCATCAAGTTCCGCGGGTAAAATAAACTCTGTCATGCCTTTTGTATATTTTGCCTCATAGTCATAAAAACCTTTTTTAGGCCTTAACTCTAGTATAGGCAATACAAGTTCTTCAGATTTCGATGTAATTACTCCAACAGTAATTTCTTTTCCCTTAATAAACTTTTCAACAAAAACACCGTGAAATTCGCTTTTAGCTTTTCCAATAAGCTCATCTAATTCAGTTTCAGTTGAAGCCATATTAACTCCAATGCTTGACCCCTCATTAACGGGTTTAATCACTACTGGCAATCCAATCTCTTTTAGTATATCTTTCTTTTGTTTGTTATAATTAAATACTTCTGTAAACGGAGAAGTATTTACATTAATTGAACTCACAACGCGTTTACACATTAATTTGTTCATTCCCAACGCAGAAGCCAAAACACCACTTCCGGTATAGGGAATATTCAGCATTTCTAAGACTGATTGTATGCCTCCGTCTTCGCCAAACGGGCCGTGCATTGCTATAAAAGCTAGGTCAATTTCCTCCTTTTTAAGGTTTTCTACAATATTCTTATCGACATCAATCGAAATTACATTACACCCGGCTTTTTTTAAACTATTTTCAACGTTTTTCGCGCTGCGTAAAGATATTTCACGTTCTCCTGACCAACCACCTTTTAATACGCAAATCTTTTTTTTCTGTAATTCCTCTAATGTCATACAATTTCCTTAATTTTATCTACAACGAGTTTTTTTACATCAACATCGAATAAGCCTTTTATATTCAAGCTCATTTTATTTAATAAATCAGGGTTTGATACATAAGAATTTATACGTTCAAATAATTTTTCTTGAGTCAAATCGTCTTCTTCTATCATTTCTCCGCCGCCGCCGTCAACAACAAACTGTGCGTTATGCACCTGATGATTTTCGCTTGACCATTTATAAGGTATCAATATTGCAGGAACTCCCATATAACATAGTTCTGAAATTGACGTCGCACCTGCTCTAGCAACAACGAGTTTAGTTATAGGGTATAATTGTTCCATGTTATTAATAAACGGATATATTTTTACGTTGCTTTTATCAGCACATTTAGTTTTTATTTCTTCATAATGTTTTGGGCCCGTACTCCAGATAACTGTAATATTTTTTAATTTATCAATAATTGCAAATATTTTATCATTAATAATTTTCGCTCCCGCACTTCCTCCGATTATTGACAATACGAACTCACCGTTTTTCACGTTGAAATAATCTTTGCCTTTTTGCTTATTCTCAGGAGAATTATCAAGTATAACGGGATTGCCCAAAATTACACTTTTTCCTTTAATCCATTTCTTGCTCTTTTCAAAGGTTAGAATATTTAAATCAACATAACGGGAAAAATAACGGTTCACTGCTCCGGGTAGAGTATTTTGCTCAAGAATAACTTTTTTTATTTTTTTATTTTTTCTTAAAATCATTAATGGAGCACCGGCAACGTATCCTCCAACTCCTACAAAAACATCGGGCTTAAATTTTCTGATAATCTTCCGGCTTTTTAAAATACCGCGCAAAAAATTAAATCCGAAAGTTATTTTTGCTGGCAGATCATATCGCTTAAACGGGGTAACGGGTATTACTTTAACCTTATCATCGAGTTCTTTTATTTTTTCATACTCTGTGTCACGCGGGCTGCAAATATATATTACTTCATCTCCACGTTTCACAAACTCATGAAATATTGCTAATCCGGGCGCGATATGCCCGTATGTTCCTCCGCCGGCTATAATAACTCTCATTATATTTCTCCCTGTGCTGTTCCGGTTTTTCTGGAAATGTTAAGTAAAACTCCTGCTATAAGCGCGCTTATTATTAAAGAAGAACGTCCGTAACTTAAAAAAGGTAATGTTATTCCCGTTATGGGTAATAAACCTAAAACAACCATGATGTTTAACAATGCTTGAACAACAATAACAAAAGTAAACCCGAAAGCAAGCAGGGATAAAAACCTATCATCGCAATCAAGAGCAATTTTAATTCCACGGTATGCAAAAATACCGAATAAAAGCAATATAAATAACGCGCCAATAAAGCCTAACTCTTCTCCATAAGCAGAATAAATAAAGTCAGTAAAAGGTTCGGGATATTTTTTAAACCCTTTTCCTATTCCCGTTCCAAACATTCTGCCGCGCATGAAACCTTTTAGAGATTGTGCTATTTGAAACCCCGCATCCCTTGTAGCTGAACTACCGGAAATAAATACCCAGATTCTTTTTAACCGGTAACCTGAAATAGCAATTAATGTTAGAATAATCGGAAATCCCATTAAAGCCAGCATGCCTAAGTGTTTTATTGATACACCGGCAACGTAAAACATGACAATAGAAACTAATACGATAAAAACAGCGGTTGTAAAATCCGGCTGGAGCATAATAAGAAAAAAGAAAAGAATAACGATTAATATTGGCCATGCAAACCCTGTAAAAAAGTTTTTAATTTTATCTTTCTTTCTTTGTAAAATTGCAGCAAGGTTAATAATTATTGCAACTTTTGCAAATTCAGACGGTTGAAATATAAAGAAACGCAAGTTCAGCCATCTATTAACTTTTGAAACTGATTTTAATTTTACTCCCATTCCGGGAATAAATACGATTATACAAAGTAAAAATGCAATTGCTAACAACGGCGCGGCTATTTTTTGTAAAATACCGGCATTAATGTATGAAACGAATATTAATAAAAACACAGCCATTATACTTCCATAGATTTGCCTTTTTAAGAAAAATTTTTCATTCCCGAATTTCCGTAAGGCAATTTCCGCGGATGCAGAATAAATCATGGATAACCCCACGCCAATTAAAAGTATAATTATAAAGAATAAAATATAATCGGGCTGATTTTTTTTCATTTTAGCCCCCGTACAATTTTTTTAAATACTTTTCCTCTATGCTCATAACTTTTAAACGCATCCCATGAAGTACATCCTGGAGAAAGTAATACTACATCCCCGCTTATACTTCTTTTATACGCTGTTTGTACCGCAAGCTCAAATTCCGAAACCATATCAATATTCCCGGTTCTATTTAATTGAGAAGCTATCTTTTGCATAGCCTCCCCGAATAAAACAACGTGTTTAACTTTTTCGTCAATTAGACTGTTTAACTCTGAAAAATCCAATCCTTTATCTCTGCCGCCTAACAGAAGGATAATTGGTTTATTCTGACTTTGAATTGCTTTTTTAACAGAATTAACAGTTGTTGCTTTTGAATCATTTATAAAATCAATGCCGTTAATGTTATCCACAAACTCGTTTCTATGCTCCAAACCTGAAAAAGTTTCAAGAACGCTAATAATATCTTTGTTTTCCACGTTATATTGTTTGGCAACCGCTACAGCGCATAGAATATTCTCAAGGTTATGTACGCCTTGAATTTTAATAATATTAGTATGACAAATATTACTACTATTATAAACTATATTATTATTATCTATAAATGCATTAGATTTTTTATCAGTCAAACTAAAGCTTATTAAATTACCTTTTACAAATTTTTTATGCCTGCTAAAATAACCGCTGTCTTTATTTAATATTGAAACTGAATTTTTATCCTGAGTTTTAAGTATATTCTCTTTTGCACTAATATAATCATCAAATCCCGGATATCTGTCTAAATGATCCTGAGATATATTCAATATACAAGCAGTATCACACTTAAAAGTTTCATTATGTTCAAGCTGATATGAAGAAAGTTCTAAAACAACGAAATCACCTGATTTAACCTTATCAAGAAAACTCAAAAAAGGAGTACCGATATTTCCCCCGGTATAAACTGTATACGTTGTTTTTAACATCTCTGATATTATATTCGTTGTTGTGGTTTTACCGTCAGTTCCTGTGATACCGATTATTTTAACATCTTTGGGCAGATGCCGGTAAGCTAATTCTATTTCGCTTAAAACGGGAATATTCTGTTCCTGAGCTTTTTTAATCAAAGGTATGGTTCTGGGAACTCCGGGGCTCAAAACTACTTTATGAATTCCGTTTAGCTGCTCTAACTCCTGTTTACCGCAGTACATTTTTTCGGGTTCGCCTTCAAGTTCACTAAAGCTATCTTTAAGTTGTTCTAAAGGTTTGGTATCAGAAATATAAACTACTGCGCCTTTAGCAAACAAAAAGTTTGCAGCAGCCAAGCCTGTGCGGGAAAAACCCACGATTAATATATGTTCCCCTCTAAAATTATTTTGCATAAAAGTGATTTGTTTAAACCGTTCCTTTTCTAATATTTACCTTATTTTTAGTGTAGCAATGGCAACCATTGCCAGTATTATTCCGATTATCCAAAACCTTATAACGATTTTAGTTTCCTGAAACCCCTTTTTCTCATAATGATGATGTAAAGGAGCCATTAAAAAGATTCTTTTCTTTTTCCATTTATAAAAACCGACTTGTAGAATTACGCTTACTGCTTCAGCAACGAAAATTCCGCCAACAATAATTAACAGTATTTCTTTTTTAATCATTATTGCGACAGTTCCAAGCGCTCCTCCTAACGCAAGGCTTCCCGTATCACCCATAAATATCTCTGCCGGATTTGCGTTATACCAGAGAAAACCCAATGACGCTCCGATTAATGATGCGCAAAAGATAGTAATTTCTGCGCTTCCTTTTATAAACGGTATTTTGAGGTAATAAGCGATTGTACCTTGACCGGCAAGATATGATAAAATAGTAAATGCAACGATAACAAAAAGTGTGCAGCCTATTGCCAAACCGTCCAGGCCGTCAGTTAAATTCACAGCATTAGACGATGCAACAAGGAGTATTGTTCCAAAGGGAATCATAAAAATTAATAAATTGAAAGCTGCTTTATTTATAAATGGAATAAATATTTCTGAAGAAAGTTTATTTGGGGTTGAATCAGTAAAATAAATCAATGATACTATTGATATTCCAAGTATAATTTGCAATATAAATTTATACCTTGCTTTTAAACCCACAGTATTTTTTAAAATCAGTTTTTTATAATCATCTATAAAACCTATTGCGCCAAAACCAACGAGTGAGGCCAATGCAATCCAAACGTATTTATTATCAAGCCGGCCCCATAAAAGCACGGAAACTATTGTTGAGCCGATAATTAAAATCCCGCCCATGGTAGGAGTTCCGGATTTAACGTGATGGGTTTCAGGGCCAAGCTCTCTGATATTCTGCCCGATTTTTTTATTGCGTAAATAACGGATTAACATAGGTCCGAAAATAAAAGACAGAATTAACGTTGTTAATACTGCCAATGCTGCCCGGAAAGTTATATATTGAAATAAATTGAATATTTTAAAAAATGAATGAGCGGATTTATATTTTAAAAACAACGGATAAAGCAGGTGGTATCCCATTTTTATACCTCCTGTCTTTTATAAAAGTTATAATAATTTCTCAGCAATCTCTTCAAGTTTCATTCCCCTCGATGCTTTAAATAAAATGAAATCTCCCTTTTTAATGAGAGACTTAAGTTTTTCAAGCAACTCTATTTTATCTCTTAAATACGATGCCGCGGTTTTATCAAATCCTGATGAAACCGCGTGTTCGGATATATAGCGGCCATACGTCCCAGTCGTAAATAAGTAATTGATATTTTGACAATTACTCGCTATATATTCTCCGACACTTTTGTGCAATTCTACACTTTTATTTCCAAGTTCAAGCATATCCGCAAGAACAACAATCTTCTTTAAGTTGATTTTATCTTTTAGAGGGATTTCATTGAAATGGGTAAGCGCTGAAATCATAGAATCAGGGTTAGCATTATAGCAATCTAAAATTACTGTATACTTTCCATGTTTTATTTGATTCCGCATACCTGGTAATTTAACATTCTCAATGCCTTTAATTATCTGTTCAGTATTAAGATTCAAAATTTCAGCTATACTAAGGCCAAAATGTAAATTGGTAACGTTATGTCCCCCTCCAAGAGTAAAACGTACTTTTTTATCTCTGACTTTTAATAAATAACCGTTCAACCCGAGATTGTCAATAACTTTTATTTTTTTTGATTTAATTTTATTAATTGTTATTATTTTTCCTTTTACACCCTGTACTAGTATAGAATATAGCTTCTCATTTTCGTTTACAACTGCATAACATTCATGATTAAAATACTTAAAAATACCTTTCTTCGTTCGCGCTATTTGTTCAAGCGATTCAAAATATCCTATATGCGCTTCACTGATTGAAGTTATACACGCAATATTTGGACGCACAATCCATGCGTATTTTTCAATGTCATTAGGCTCACCCATGCCCATTTCAAATATTGCAACCTCAATATCAGATGTAATTTCAAGAGCTGTCCGGGGAACGCCGAAACGGTTATTGAAATTCCCCTTATTGGCATAAACCTTATACTTTGTGCTCAACAAAGACTTAATTATTTCCTTTACCGTTGTCTTTCCCGAAGAACCCGTTACTCCGATTTTTATTAAATTCGGCATGGTTTTTAAATAAGAATGAGCAATTTCATGATAAGCACGAAGGGTATCATCAACGCATAAAACCCATGTTTCTTCATTAATATAATCCTCAACTGACAAGATTTTTTCTTTATTAATAATAATCACAGAGCAATTAAGTTTAATTACATCCGGGATAAAATCATGAGCATCAAATTTTTCACCCACCAGAGCTAAAAAAACCTGATTAGGGCCGCATTCACGAGAATCAGTTGAAACATGATTGATTGTAAGATTTTCATTACCCTTATGAAATACGGAGTTTTTAAAATATTTTATAAAATCATTAATTTTTGTTTCATTCATAACTCGTTAATTATACATATAATGTAAGAAAAACAGAAACTTAAATATATCATAATTTCCAAAAAGAAATGCCATTTCCTAATTAAAATAGAAAGCCAAAAACAACGTATAAAATGAAACTCATGCCGGCAGTAATTAAAGTATATGGCAATTGCGTTTTAACATGATCAATTATTCCACACCCGGCAGCTGCGCTTGAAATAATTGTTGTATCTGAAATCGGGCTTGCATGGTCACCGAATATAGCGCCGCCCAAAACCGCGCCTGTTGCCATAAAAATATTTGCTCCGGTATCTGTTGACACAGTGACTGCTACCGGAATCATAATTGCCCACGTTCCCCATGAGGTCCCTGTTGAAAACGCGACTATTGTAGATACAGCAAAAATACCGGCAGGGATTAATGCGCCGGCGGTTTTTGACGTTCCTAAAATTTGTGCCAGAAACTTTCCGATTCCTAAATCCTGGCATAATTTTCCAATAGCAAAAGACAACATTAATATAATTGCAATTAATAAGAAATTTACAAACCCTTTTACTATTAAAATAAGGCCTTGTTTTATTGTCATTATTTTTTGCGTTTTATAAACAATCAGGGTAACTGCCATTGAAATTAGTATTGCCCATACAATACTAAATGAACCGGAAGTATATCCTTTCGACTTACCAAAAAATGAAGTTAAAAACATAGTCAGAGGGACGAAAACAATTAAAGATAAAATAGGAACAAAAAAATTGACTGCCCTGGGTTTTATTCCATCCAGAGTTTTAATGTCAGAAAATTCATCTGTTAATCCCGAAGTATGAGTTGGAATATTCTCATCAATATACTTTTTCATAGTAAAAAAATCTTTCATAATCAAAATTATTGTAAGATTAAAAAGAATTGTAAGTATTGCGTAAAAATTAAAACTATAAGCTTTAAAATACTCTGTAAAGCCCCAATTAACTCCGGAATTCATAAGGTGCTGCGCAATGTTTATCCACCAAGCATTAAAAGGAATTAAAACGCAAACAGGCGCTGCAGTTGAATCAAGAATATATGCCAGTTTGGTTTTATGAATCCCTCTTTTTTCATAAACAGGACGCATAATTGCTCCGGTTAAAAGTGAAGAAATATTATTTTCAATGAATATTAAAGCTCCAATTAACACTGTGTATAATTGCACTCCTCTATCCGATTTAACGAAATTTTTCTTCTGAAAGTAATCAACAAAACCTTTAGTACCACCGCTTTTTTTCATTAGTACAACCATTGCCCCAATCATTGCAGTAAAAATTATATTTCTTGTATTACCGGCACTTTTAAAAACGTAAATATTTTCCCTGATTGAAATTAAAACGCTATCAAAAAGGTATGCAACTTGCTTTATTAAGGGAATATTTTGTATTTCAACTACATGTTTTGATATTATTCCGTAATCAGGATTTCCTAAAATCAATAAAAGATTTCCCGTTACCATTGCAGCAACAAGAGATAATAATATTTTACGTGTTTTAATTGCCAAAAAAACAGCAATCATGGGAATAAAAAGCGTAGGCCAATTATTTACAGGATTAATTTTAAATATAGGGATAAATATTAAAATTAGAATAAATGCCGCCGGAATGACAAATATTATATACCGGTTTTGATTATACATGCTTTTCATTACTCCATAATTTAAAAAGTATATAACCCGACTGAGTATAATATACCTAAATGTTTTGTTTTTTCAATTTTAATATTTTAAGAATGGTTCAATATTCGATTAATAAGAATATAAAAATTACTAAATTAATCGTTATTATATTATATAATAATATATTAACGATTATTAAATTTAATAGACATATTTTTCTGCTATTTCAACATCGTCAAAATGTATGGTTTTATCCCCTAAAAGCTGATAATCCTCATGACCTTTACCCGCGATTAATACTATATCTCCGGCACCAGCAAGTTCAATTCCACGGCGGATTGCGCTTTCACGATCACTAATCCTTATAAACTCTCCGCCACCTTTAACCGCGCCATGCTCTATCATATCGAGAATTTCCTCAGGGTCTTCCGTTCTGGGATTATCTGATGTAAGGATTGTTAAATCTGCTATCATGGTGGAAACCTCTCCCATGAGGCCGCGTTTTACTGTATCTCTATCCCCGCCACAGCCGAAAACACTAATTATCTTCGTTGGGTTCAATTCTTTAATTGTGGACAAAACGTTCTCCAATGCATCGTTGGTATGAGCATAATCAACTATTACGGTAAATCCGGACGGTGCATCTATCCGCTGAAACCTTCCGGGAACATTGACTTGTTCCAGGCCTTTTTTTATAAATGAACGTTCAATTTTAAAAAAATCCAGAACTGCAATAACGCATAGCGCGTTTAATACGTTGAACTTACCCAACAAACTTAGAGAAAATTCTCTATTTCCAATAGGAGTTGCGGCTGAAAACTTATTTGATTTTATATCCGAATGATAATCCGTTACTTTATAATCCGAATTGTTTTGTATTGAAATTGTAGTAGAGTTTAAACCTAAACCGTTTACATGAGACTGTACTTTATTATAAACATTGCTGTCTGCGTTAATGACAACGAGTTTACCTTGCTTTTGGCTCTTTTTAAGTAAATCAAAAAGCATTAATTTAGCATTAAGATAGTCATCAAAATCTTTGTGGAAATCAAGATGGTCTTCGGATAGATTTGTAAAAATTGCAGCATCGAAATCAATTCCGGCTGCCCTGTTTAAGAAAAGAGCATGGCTTGATACTTCCATTATGCAGTATGTACAGCCCGCGTTAATCATATC
>CALGPD010000370.1 GCA_937960625.1 uncultured Spirochaetia bacterium
AAAGGAGAATACATCTTATCTTCTTTCGTAACCTTAACGAGTATTTCTTGACTTTTTTCCGTTTTCATTTCTTTTTGTCCGGCAAACAACGCGTTAGTTATTAATAAAGCCAGTAACACTATCAGTTTCATTTTTAATTTTTTATCCAACCTAATTCTCCTATTCATTTTTCTATTTATTTAGTGTATTTCGTGTGTTTGGTGGTTTACTTGAAAAACTAAATAGTCAACATTAAGATTTAAACCATGAAAAACACTAAAATTAAATAATAATCCATTTTTCAGCGGCAGCTTTCCTTTTACTTTACGTTGGGTTTATCCTGAGTAACGGATTTATCATTCTCTGACGCAAATACGCTATGTGTTAATATCAATAATAATGCAAGAATAAATACTATTAATTGCTCCGGTTTATTCATCTATACCCTCTTTCCTGCCATGACATAATTAAAAACATATCGCGCTTTCTAGAGGTTTTCTAAAGCAGTTTGCTTTTTTTTTAAAAAAGTGATTTTTTTTGCAGTTTTTTTATAAACTACCCGGTTTAAAGTTTAATAAAGAGAAATCTTAAGCATATTCGGTTTTACATTGCCTCAATTTAAGTATAAATGATTAATTTAAAATATGGGTTTGCTTTGATATTAACCGCTAAATACACCCAAGACACGAAAAGGAAAATAAGTATGCTGTTTTTCTTGGTTTTATTATTACAGGATAAATAAGAGATTTTTTAAATCGAATTTCACGTTAATACTTCTGAAATTCCATGGTTAATAAAAAGTTTAACTTTTATTCAAGTTTTATACTAAAATCGTTTAAAAACTGGAATTATAAAAATCTTTGGAAAGACTGAACTAAAAAAAATTATAATAAAATTTGACTCTTAACACAGTTCATATACGGTTTGAAAATAAAAAAACAATTCCATGTTTTAATAATCATTACTGCTTAAACCCGTTATTCATCCCCGGATTGAATTTTTAAAGCGTGGCCGTTAACAAGCGCGTCGGTTATTTTATACATTGCTGATTTTAAAGTGCGTTGAATGGTTTGCCGGGAAACGTGCATTTTTTCCCCTATTTCTTCCTGATTTAAACCTTCGATGTTTGCGAGGCGCAGGGCTTCAAGCTCGTCAAGTTCAAGTTCAATTTCTCTTAAAGCTTTTAAAGGCTTGCCCTGAGGTTTAAAATATTTTTCGTTAGGATTACATTGTATGCGTCTTCGTTTTTTATGCGGCGGCATTAATCACTCCGGGTATAATAATTGTTCTAAAAAACACCTTGTTAATAAAGTCATTTTTCCGGTATTTATATTAATATAGTTTTTTAATTGTTTTTTTTCAATAAAAACGGGATTTTCGTACTCATCAGACTTGCTTAATGATGCCCGCATTTGATTTATCGTGCAGCCCAATACAAGCTCGGCGCAAAAATCAACCGACATAGTATTAGTATCGTGAATAAAATACCATTTTCCAAAACTTTGAATAAAACTTTTATCAAGACCGGTTTCTTCTTCAAACTCATTAAATAAATTTATCTCCGGCACAAGTTCTCCGTTTTGGTTAAAACTTCTATCATCGACAACTCCGCTCGGCACCATCTCTATTTTTCCAGGTGCTAGAAAATTTGACTCACTCCGCGTTGCTGTTACTAAGTATTCGGTTTCATTTTCCGTTATTAAACAAACACCGCTTGTTCCTATCACGGTAATATCAGGAGCACGGAAAGTTAAAACGTTTTTTGCCACAACGTATCTATAATTAAAAAAATATGCTTTAACTTGAATTAAACCGTTAATATTTTCATAAGAATCAAAACAAAGCACTTTGCCGTCAAAAAGGTATGGGTTTTTATCCGTTTCACTTTTCCATATTTCATCAACCTGTGTATTAAAATCATTATTAAAAACCGGCGGGTTTATTAATTCTATTTTCACTCTGCCGTACGCGTTTAATCCGGATTTTAGTTTCAATTTTATTCTCCAAAAATTTCCGTTACTGCTTCATATAATGAATCAAAATAGTAATCAGGGTTTTCTTCCATGCCCCCGTATTCGCTTTTAATCAATATGGTTTTCATTCCAAGAGATTTGCCTGCTTTTACATCCGAAGCCTTATCACCTATCATAAAACTTTGTTCAAAATCAATACCGAGTTTTTCCGTTGCTTTTAAAAACATTCCGGCGCCGGGTTTTCTCATATTACTTTTTTTTGTGTATTTTTTTATTTTTCCTTCAGGGTGATAAGGTGAGCATAAAATCAAATCAAGTTTTGCGCCTTCTCTGTCAAGCAGGTTTTCCATTTTCTGAGTTACTTTTTTATAATCACGTTCCGTGTAATAGCCCCGGGCAATTCCTGACTGGTTTGTAACAACAACGGTTTTATAGCCTTTGCCTGATAAAATTTTTATAGCTTTGGCTGCATTATACGTTAACTCTACATCTTCAGGATTTGAAATGTAGTGCTTATCAATAATGATTACTCCGTCTCTGTCTAAAAATACCGCTTTATTTTTCATTTAGTGTTTGTTTTTTAGCGTGACGTATAAATTTTTCCATGCCCTCATAAGTGTTTGACCAGAGAGTAACGTTTCTGGAAATTGTATCTTTAAACTTTTTATCTGAGGAAAAATTATCCTTGCAAAGATAATTTTTTCCCTTGTACCGATAAAAATACAGTTTGGTTGGAACAAAATTATTTTGCCCCATATTTGAAAGTTTTATATAATCTTTTTCAATAACGTATGTTCCCATATTTTCAGCGTATTTGCCCTGGGACGCGTAAACACATTTATATTTACCGTTTCTCATAAACTTTAACCCGAACGCCCATTCCGAATAAGTTAAATAATTCCAATGATAACCCTTGAATAATTGATCAATCTCAAAAATATACGCCGCGAAAACATAACCCGTTTTTCCGCCTTCAAGCAACACTTTGTACCATCTATCTTTTAAGTTTCCTATTTTTTTCACTCCGGCTTGCTTGGATAATATCAGCATATAATCACCGGCTTTTAACCCGGCAACGACTTTACTCCTTGCCGAGGGCTTGCTCCTAAGGTTTAATATACCCTGATGTACAACAGCGAGGTTGGTATTTTTAAGGTTTTTATAATTACGTGTTTGTTTTTCCCCGCAGGAAATTAACAGCAGGGAAAACAATACAAATGTAAAATATTTTTTCATATATACCTCTTCATAAAAAATTATCAGTCAATGCTTTTAATAACGGGTTTGCCGTTACTCATACAACTCATAAACCCGGCAATAAAATCTCCGTCATTGTTTGTAACGCTGATAAATTCAGATAAATCAAGCACTTTGCGTTCTTCAGCAATATCAAAAAGGATTACGCTTTGCTTCTCAATGTTTTCGTGAATTTCTATTTCCCGTTGTTTAACTACAGCGCTGTTTAAATCAATAACGCTGAATATTTTATCAATTCCATCATCTATAAAATACAACAAATCATAACGCGTTATAAATATTAAATCCATTAATAAGGAATCAAGAAGATAATGAAAAACTATTATAAGTTCAGGAAGTTCTTCATCTTCATAATTTCCGGAATCAAACTTTTCTATCCAGCCAAGCATTTTTTCTATATTTTCTTTTTGAAGATAAAACACTTTTGCAACATCCGGTATTTTTAAATCCTGGCGTAAATTTATTAACCCGGAAAGCCCGGAGTATAAAAAATCCTTCCATGAGTTTATATCTTCACCGGAAAGTTTTTCCTTTAAAAAATTATCAAAAAGCGAATGACGTTTTAAATCTTTGATTATTATATAAGAGAAAAGCCTGATTGTCCATAACAACGTGTTTTCAAGTTCCTGAATACATAAATCAAACCTATTCTTTTTTTGAGCAACGAGAAAGCGGCGGTATGTTTCGGCAACGGGATAAGGAAACTTTTTTATAACATCTCCGGGTTTTAAAAACGTTTTTTTACCCGTTTCTACGTTAAAAGTCTGAATTGATAATTTGGGATTGGAAAATAAAACGTAATTAAAAGAAAGTAATCCGGTTTTGTTGTATTTATGCATTGAATCCGCAAAAGACCTTCCCAGCGAATGGCCGTTTAAAGCAGAATAATAAAACCGGGATACAAAATTTACTACGCTTTTAATTTCCAGAACGTCTTCCCGGCACCCGATAAAATGCCTTGCCCCTGTTTTTAAAAAAGCTCTTGCAATTCTGCCCGCGCTTTTACATGAATGGGAAAACACCAATACCGGAGAAATATTCGCGTTTTCAATTTCTCTGGCCTTCAATAACTTTTCTTTTCCGATTTTCCATCCCGCATTTTCCTCTGTTGTTTCATCATCAACCGAATGCCCGATGAAATGAATTATATCCTTGCCCCTCATAGCATTTAATAATTTAAGTTTGGCTATTTCTTTGTTGCTTAAAATTTCTATGACGAGTTCATCATTGGAAAACTTGCCTTTCAATTGTTTTTCAAGTTCACCCGCTTCATAATCAGCCCATTTAAGAGTTCCGGTGGGGTCGACAATTATTAACATCTTAACCGGAGCAGTAAGTGATGCGCGGTATTTTGGAGAAATATCGCATTTTAATCCCCTGCCCATATAAAAACGCTCACTTAAAAAATAATCCCCGTCATACAGTAATTCCCAGGGTATTTGAAATGTATGCTCATCAGCTCTTATTTGAATGTATTTGCCTTTGGTTTTTGACAAATACTCTTTTATAACACCGGGGAATAAATGGTTATAAAAACCCTGGCTTATTTCTTTTAATTCTTCAAGGTTATCATTTGAATTATTGTCGTTAGCAACGTGAGCCGAATATGACTTGTAAATATTTTTCACCGTATCTATGTATTCCTGTATTAAATCATCATCCACCATACTATGCATATTTCCATATACAGGAATATCATCTTCTTTTATAAGGTTGAAAACATTTACGTTGCCTACCCTGTCAACTATTATTTCAATGAGATTTCTTCTTCTTGACATTAATTTCCCGGTTTGTTTTAGTAAATGAAATTTAATAAAATTTAGGATTGGTGCTAATTCGTAAAAAAAAATATGATAACTTCCGGCTTTTGGTTTTTATAGAGATTATTCAATTAAAGCTTTTTTCATTTCCTTAAAGTATTCTTTAATTAACTCGCGGTAATATGACGGAAGGTTTCTGAAATCCCGTTCTGTTAATACTTTTTGTTTATCTAAATATTTTTTAAATATTTTTTTAACCTCATCATCCTGTGTGAAACCCTGTTCCTCTACTGTTTCACCCTTACGTTTCTTACTTTGTTCTTTGCTTTCAAGGCCTATATCAGCATTTAACATACGTTTTAAAATTTTGCGCTGCTTTTTAATGGTTTTTTCATCAAGCCTTCTCTTTTGAAGTAATTTCGCAACTTCCAGCATCTCTTTTCTTACAGCTTCAAGAGCGTTTTTTAATCGTTTGCTAACTGCGCCGCCTTGTTTTAAAATCTTTTGCACTCTTCTTGATATTTCAGCCTGGCGTTTAGCAAGTTTTTGTAAATACTGCTGCTCAACTTTTGACAGTTTGCCTTTATTAGCTTTGCCCCACATCCTTTTTACGCTTTCATTTAACCGGCGCTGCATTTCAGCTAACGAGTTTAAATTTTGCGCTTGCGAATTTCCCATACCTTGTTGGGAACGGGCATTATTTAAAGCGTTCTGCAATTTTAACAACATAACGATAAAATAATTATGTAATTGATAATACTGATTAATTAAATAAATTGTCCCACTTGATATATATTTCTGGGAAAATTTTCCTGCTAAATTTCCGAGAGAATTAGAAAGTTTATTTAAATAGTTAATATACGCCCTTTTTTGTTTAAGTATGCCCTCAAAAACATCGCTGAATTTATTTGTACGTTTTCTTATTTTTGACTGTAAAAACTGAAACTGTGATACCCAGTCTTTCATTAAAAACTTATAGTTAACCAATGCTGATCGGGCTTTTTTGGATTTATTATAAATTTGATTAACTCTGTCCGAGATATTTATCATTTCAAGAATAAACCTTTTAATAAACGTAATGGCAGCGCCGATATTCGTTCTACTGTATCTTTTTATCATCTTTTTAAATTCTTTAATAATACGGTTTAAATTTTGGTTTAAACTTTGTGAATTATTTAAAGCCTTGTTTGAATTATTTATATTAGCAATATTTTTTTTAACCGTTGTATCCAGCGATTTCTTTACGTTGTTCAAATTACTTTTTATTTCACGCAAATGAATTTTAGAAACCATTTGACTCAGCTTTTTACGCAATGTCTCAAGTTCCCTTGCGTTTTTTCTTTGTTTCTTTACCTCATCTACTGTTCCGGAACTCTGTTTTTTAATTCTTCTGGTAATATTCCGGATTTTTTCTGCCTTTCTTTTCATTCTTTTTAAAATAGTTTGGGATGCTATTAAGCGTTGAAAATACTTCAACTTTTTAAGCATTTGAATGGTTCTTTTTAATCTTTGAATGTATTTTTCAGTATCCTGAGCGCTTTTAAACTGTTGTACCCCTGTATTATTTTTCAATTTCTTTAAATATTCCTGCATCCGCTTTAAGGCTTCACGGGCTTTTTTCGATAATACTTCTTTTAACAGTTTGTTAATCTCATCTAATTTTTTTGCAAGCGCTCTGTTCATAACTTCAGGGTCACGCGCAGCTTGATTTCTTAAACTTTCAATTTTTTTGGATTCACGGTTCATTTCACCGAAAACCTGCTTTTGCTCTTTAATTAATTTTTCAAACTTTTTTATATCTTCGCTTGTTGAAGTACCTCTTTCAATTTTAGATTTTAGTTCTTTTAAATCCTTTTGAATACGTGACTGTTTATTTAAAAGGTTAGTCATATTTCTTACAATATTCTCCCTATCTTTTTCCATTCGTTTTAACTTTTCAAACAAGGAGGGAAACCTTACATTAAACCAACGTGAAGACACAACCTTACCGCCCGTATCTGTAATACTAACCCTGTATTTTAATAATTCACCGGGATTTAAAGTTAAATCCAGCAACGAAATTTTATACGTTTTATTTATTTGCAGGTCTTTATTAAATCTCTTTGTAAATACTTTTTTAAATAAAGGAGCTTTTGCTTTTAAATCTGTAAATTTTTCCAAATTAACTTTGATATTCCTTAACCCGTGGTCATCTTCCGCATGAATTCTTAATTCAAGGTAATCTGTATTTCTTGAAACAATGTCTTTATTGGGATATATGATTTTTAAAACCGGAGGTTTATCTATAACGGGTATAATTCTATAAACCGGGGGTGAAATATTGGCATGAGAGTAAATATCTTTCACACGTATATAATATTCATCATGATTTCTTATTATAAAAGAAAAACTTAAATTCCTGCCTCTAATCTTTGGTTTAATAAGCATTCCGGATTTAAAAATAACTTGCGCGGATTTTAATCCGTTGGTAAAATTAACACTTAAATGAACTAAAGAACCGGGAAATCCGTTTATATTTCCAGAGTCTTTGAAAACTTCAGTTTTTGCGCCATACCTTGCGGGCGGAAAATATTTTAAAACAATATTGCGGATAGAGGGATATGTGAAAACCCGGACAAGTTTTGGTTTATGGGTAAGTTCTTCCCTTTGTCTTACAAAAACAGCTTTGAAGTAAAAATCAGAAGTTATATTTTTTTTCGTAAATATCCATGATATTTTTTCTTTAGAGGAAGAATAGTTTTTTTCCAGTTGAACATTTTCTAATTTTTCCGGGGAAGGCCCTATCATTAAAGAAACATATTTGGCATCACTTTGAATTCTAAGCTCAAAGTTTTTCCCTTTCTGAATTAAATCCCGGTAATGAAAAGTATATTTAATAACAACGGGTTTATAAAAAAATGTATCCCTTAAATATGTATATGGGTTTGATTTTATAAAAATAAAACAAACAACTGATAGTAAAAATACTCCTGTAAGGAGTTTGATTTTCATAAATATTCCGGGAATTTTTGCGTGCGGTATTTTTTCTTTATTAATTTTTTTCGCTGTATTTATTATATAACCGGTTTCTAAGTCTTTATCATGAGAATAATCATTTTCAATAAAATCAATGCTTGAAATAAAACGCCCGTTTAATGGATATTGTTTTTCTATTTCTTTGGCATAATAAGTAAGATGCTTCTTAACAAACAAGCCTGGAAATTCTTTATAATATTTTATTAAAATTAGTATCAAAGTAAAAACAACGGGGAAAGCAGGGTGTTGAAAAAAATAAGAACCAAAATACGATGATATTAAAGTAAGCAGTGAAAAAACTAAAATACCTGTAAAAAAGAAAATAATAAAATCAATAATAATTGAAGAAAATTTTGCTAATACTTTTTGAAGCCTGTAGTTTTTAATTATTCCCGTTAATGTATTAACGTGTTCATAATTATTTATCAAAATTCCCTCTTAAATTGTATAATTATTCTTAATCTGCGATTTTAAAATCTATAAATCCCTTTCTGACACTAACATTGATGAGTTTGACTTTTACTTTATCACCAAGGTGATAACTGATACCTCTATCCCCGCGTAAAACATAGTTATCTTCATCAAAAGTAAAATATCCGTTAAGGTCTCTTATACGGATTAACCCTTCAATTCCATATGGTGAAATTTTTACAAATACACCGAATTCTGTTAAACCGCTGACGCTGGCTTGAAAGATTTCCCCTTTCATTTTTTCTAAAAATCTCGCGCATTTTATTTTAACAATATCTCTTTCCGCTTCCATGGCAACGCGTTCAAGTTTACTGCTTTTTAACGCAATTCTTGATAAAAACGGTTTACTTTCCAGTTTCTTGATTTTCTTACCGTCTTTAAGCTTAGTCTTTATAAGCCTGTGTACCATTAAATCAGGGTATCTTCTTATTGGGCTAGTAAAATGAGTATAATCTTTAAATCCTAACCCGAAATGTCCTATATTTTCAGTGTGATATACAGCTTGTTTCATGCTTCTTAATAATAGAACGTTAACAATGCCTGAGTTTTTCGTTCCCTTTACTTTTTCTAGTATTTTTTGAAGCTCGCTGCCTCGAATTTTTTCTTTATCTTTTATACGGAAATTGATTTTCTTTAAAAATTCCAGAAAACTTTTCATTTTTTCTTCATCCGGCAGTTCATGAATCCGGAAAATGGAATTGCCTTGTTTACCTAAAAACCTTGCGGCAGCTTTATTTGCTTTCAACATAAACTCTTCAATAATTTTATGAGAAATAGAACGGTCCCGTAAAGTTACATTTATGGGAACAGAATTTTCATCGCATTCTATTTTTAATTCATCAAGATCAAAATCAATACTACCTTTTTTAAATCTATCTTTAGTTAACAGGTTCGCAACTTTTTCCATAAGCTTTAACATTGTATAAAACGGTTTATGTATTTCATCAATCTCAAATTCCCGGGTTTCCAATACTTTGCTAACCTCTTTATAAGTATATCTTTTCTTAACGTTTATAACACCTTTATTGAATTTATATTTCCTCATTTTTCCCGTTTTTGATAATTCTATTACTGCAGTCAGGCATAATCTGTCTACTTTTTCATTTAAACTGCAAATACCGTTTGAAAGTTGTTTTGGAAGCATTGGAATAACCTTATCTACGAGATAAACACTTGTCCCTCTTTTTAATGCCTCTTTATCTATTTGGCCGTCAAGTTTAACATAGTGAGATACATCCGCAATATGAACAAACAATCTATATCCATTCGGCACCTGTTCAATATAAACAGCATCGTCCAAATCTTTTGCGTCTGCGCCGTCAATTGTAATTGCATTTTGATAACGGTAATCAGTTCTTCCTTTAATGTCGTTATCTTTAATGGTTAAATCCATGTTATAAAGTTCAGCCAAAGTATGGGAAGTAAAATTTATTTTGATTTTATGTTTATCAGCAATTTCAATATAGTCTTCAGAAGGCAATCCGGAATTTCTATTTTGTCCGGCTTCGCTTATAGATAAAAAGCCGCCTTTAGAAACAATAGTTTTATTCTTTTTTAGCCTTCTTATTATTTCACTGATTTTTTTATTCTTATTTCGCTTTGGTTTTGAATGGAAACTTTGAAATATTTCCCGGTATGAAATCTTACCGTTTAATTTAATCAAATCAATTATATCTTTTTCAGTAATCAAAACATTTTCTCGTTTGAAAGAAGTGTTATAAATAATATATTTTTCATGATTATTCAGAAACCTTTTTAACAATATCCTGCATAGTATTTAAGATGGCTGATATTACATCTGCAACGGGTATTATACTATCTATTGGAGTATCAATATGAAAAACGTATTTTTCATCTCCAACGTATATTGTTCCAAGAGATTTTTCAAACTCGTTAAATATTTTCTGTTTGATTTCATTATCAATACTAAGTTCACTTAAATCTGTTTCAGGCTTAATTTTATCAAAATCTTCTTCAGACTCAATTTTACCATGAATACCAATAAGGTTTAATACGTTTGCAGCAACTAAATCCGTTAAAGGATGGTCGTCATTTAAAATTCCCATAAATTCCCTCGTATGTGAATATAACTATAAAAAAAAGAAAAGTAAAAAATATTCTTTACAAACATTCGATATCAAAAACATGTTTATTTAATCATAAAAATCATTAATTTTTTATTCTTTTTCTTTTTATACGTTTTTAATATTATTTTTTCTATCCTTAAAATTATATTTTAATATAAGACCTAAAACGAATGGTGGCAACGGGTTTGAAAAAATTTAAACTACATCTTGAATTAATTGATAGAAAATTTGAAGACTCTCTTGAATTATTGCTGGAACTTATAAAAATAAATCAAATTAATATTTTTGATATTCCAATTGCAGAAGTAACAAAACAATTTATTGCATATGTTGAATACTACCATAAAATTGACCCGGATTATGCTTCCGAGTTTCTCGTTATGGCCGCAACGTTAATGTATATTAAATCAAAAATGCTGCTTCCGGTTGATACCGAAACCCTTGAGGATGAAGAAGATGACCCACGGGAAGAAATTGTAAATCAATTGTTAGAATATCAAAAATATAAACAGGCTGCTGAAACTCTTGAAACTCTTGAAGAAACATTTACTTTGCAAAGAGATACGAGCACTTATTTAAACGAGATAAAAAGTGAGGAAAAATGGAGAGAAGCAACCTTTAATGATTTACTAAAAGCGTTTAAAAAGCTAATGTCTCAGCCAAAGCCGGACTTTTTCTTGAAACGGCCTAAAGTTCAATATACTGTTGAAGATATAATGAATAAAATTAACCAGGCTTTGGAGCAGGATGATAATATTAAGTTTCTTGAATTTTTTAAAGAGTTTTACTGGATTGAATTAATCGTTGCTTTTATCGCAATTCTTGAATTGGTGCGGCTTCAAACAATCACATTAAAGCAAGATACCGTATTTGAAGAAATATATTTAATAAAAAAAGAAAAATTAGAACAAAAAAACGAGGATGATTATGCCGGCGAAGAAGAAAAAGAAACTTCTTGAGGCAATTTTATTTTTAGAAAACATGCCTGTTACAATAGAAGAAATATCCAAGTTTACTAAACTTGATAAGAATGAATGTGTTTTATTAGCTGAAGAGTTAATGGAAGAATTTAACAAAAAAACTCACGGCATTTGTATAATTAAAATTGCCGGAGGGTATCAGATGGTACCGTCTGAAGAATTAAAAGATGAACTCGTTGAAATATACGCGGACAGAAAAAAAAGCCGGCTATCAAGAGCAACGCTTGAAACCCTTGCAATTATTGCATGGAAACAGCCCTGTACTAGAGCCGAGGTTGAAAATATCCGCGGAGTGGACTGTTCAAACGCGATAAAAATTCTTGCCGCTAAAGAACTTATAGAGGAAAAAGGAAGAAAAGAAGTTATAGGAAGGCCGATTTTATACGGTACTACTAAAGAATTCCTGCGTTACTTTGGCCTAAGAAATTTAGATGAACTGCCGCCGCTTGAAGAAATTAAAAACGTTATGTTCAGGCCTATAAAAACCGGCGAAGCAAAAGATTATGAAGAAAAGCTTGAACAGGAAAACGGAAATAATCAGGTAAATGGAGAAATGTCATTATTTGATAATAAAAATCAACAAAATTAGCCTTATTTTTTTGCTTTAGAGAGTAAAATGAATTAAATATTAATATAAAATTTGCTTATAGGAGAAGAGTTGTGTCAATCGAAAAATACAGAGAAAAAATTGATGGTATCGACAAACAAATTATTAAACTGCTGAATGACCGTGCAGATGTTGTTAAGCAGGTAGGCAAACATAAAAAAGAAAAAAACATTCCTTTTTATAAACCTGAAAGAGAAGCTCAAATATTTGAAAAATTAGAAAAATTAAATGAAGGAAAATTTCCTAAAAATGCTTTGGTTCATATATTCAGGGAAATAATTTCAGCTTCACGCAGGTTAGAATACCCTATTAAAATTGCATATTTAGGGCCGGAAGCATCATATACTCACTTAGCGGCAATCGAAAAATTCGGTTCTTCAACCGAAACAATTCCAGGAAGCAGTATTCCCGATGTATTTAGAGCAGTGGAAAACGAAAAAGCCGACTATGGCGTTGTGCCAATAGAAAACGCGTTTGAAGGTGTGGTTAATCACACTCTTGATATGTTTGTTGAATCCGAATTGAAAATATGCTCTGAAGTATACCTTAAAATCTCTCACTGCCTATTATCAAACTGTGAGAAGGTTGACAAAGTAAAAAAACTCTATGCTCATCCGCAAAGCATTGCACAATGCAGAAACTATATCGAAAAGTATTTAGGCCATGCTGAGAACATCGAAGTAACATCAAATTCAAAAGCAGCGAGCATAGTTGAATGGGACAAATTCGCGGCAGCCATTGCAAGCGAAGCAGCAGCGACCATTTACAACCTTAAAGTTATCGATACTGATATTCAGGATGCCGCGAACAACGTAACGCGTTTCCTCGTTATCGGTAAAGATACTCCTGAGAAAAGCGGAAACGACAGAACATCTGTTATGTGCGTTATACAAGATAAACCCGGTGCTTTATTATCAATACTTGAACCGTTTAAATATTTCAACGTAAACCTGACCAAAATAGAATCCCGCCCGTCAAGGAAAAAAGCATGGGATTATATTTTCTTTATTGATATTGACGGCCATATTTCTGATAACGGAATAACACAGGCAATTGATAAAGTTAGGGAACATTGCCTGGATGTTAAAGTATTAGGTGTATATCCAAAAGCGCAGTAGAAAAGTTTTACTTTTCAACTAAATCACCTTTAACGTATTTGTGAAGAATACTCGATACGAGAGTCTGGTAAGGTATGCACTGCTCGGAAGGTTTTGATTTGATATTTCCTAGTAAAACAGCGTTTTGTGAGTTAAATAAAAAACTTGAAGGCTGATTTTTTTTGCAGCTTTACTTTGGTTTGTATCAAAACATTTCCTTGGACATCTATTCTTGCTTGATGCCGGTTTTGTTAAATGATTTTAATAATCATCAAGTATATTAATACGCAGGACAATTTATGCTCATAATTGTAAAATTTTATAATTTTTGCCTTGACGATAACGTGTAATTGCGTTTTATTGTCTAAATTACTTATATTCGAGGGCAAAAATGATTATTGTATTAAAACCAGAAGTTACTGATGAAGAAATTCAACATATAGTAGACAAAATTGAAACTTACGGGTTAAAAACTCACATCTCAAAAGGTGAACTAAGAACCGTTATAGGCGCGATTGGTGATGAAACGATTTTAAGTGAAAAACCTATTGAAGCCATAAGCGGTGTTGAAAGAGTTATGCCGGTAGTTGAACCGTATAAACTAGCGAGCAGAAGCTTTCATCCGGATGACAGCATTATTTCCATTGACGGTGGAAAAGTTACAATCGGTGGTGATAATATTGCTATTATCGCAGGGCCGTGCACTGTTGAAAACGAAGATCAGACAATTAAAACCGCAATAGCGGTAAAAAAAGCCGGAGCTAATTTACTAAGAGGCGGGGCATTTAAACCGAGAACATCTCCATACTCGTTTCAGGGTTTAGGAGAAAAAGGCCTTGAAATTTTACTTAAAGCGAAAAAAGAAACCGGATTACCAATAGTTACCGAAGTTATGGACCCTAGAGACGTTGCGCTTGTTGCAGAAAAAGCTGATGTTATTCAAATCGGAGCGCGTAACGTACAAAACTTCAACCTACTAAAAGAAGTAGGCAGGCATAAAAAACCTATTTTACTAAAACGCGGTATGATGACAACCATGAAAGAACTTTTAATGAGTGCGGAGTATGTTATGAGTGAAGGCAACTTGCAGGTTATGCTTTGCGAACGCGGTATACGTACTTTTGAAACAGCAACGCGTAATACTTTAGATCTTTCCATTATACCTGTTGCTAAGGAAAAAACTCACTTACCCGTTGTAATTGACCCTTCACACGCGACAGGGCACAGGGAATACGTTGAGCCTATGTCTTTAGCTGCAGTTGCGGCAGGAGCTGCTGCATTGATGATTGAAGTGCATTACAAACCTGAAGACGCTATGGTTGACGGAGCGCAGAGTTTAACTCCCGAAGGTTTTACATCTTTTATGCAAAAAGCAAAGGGAATAGCTGCTGCAATTGGTAAAACACTAGGCAGTTTATAAAAATAGAATAATAAAGCTTAATTAAATAGATTTTTATAACCTACGGCATTTTAGCTGTAGGTTATTTTTATTTTAAGGCATGCGATTATTTTAAAAATCTTTCAATCAAAATAATGATACGTTGTATATTTTCCGCAGGATTTGCATTCAAGTTCATACAAACCTTCTTTCCCCACAAGGTCAGCGTAATATTCAAAACAAATGCAAAGAGTATCTCTGGAACCGCAAACATCGCATTTATCCGGTTCTTTAGGGTATTCCAATAGCGCTGATTTATAATATGGATGCTGAATCAAAAAAATTCCGCTTCCATGCCAAACACCATAGCCAGTATTTTTTGTGTTAATTGCAGGGGGGAAGAGATTTATAGTTACCCGGTACATGTACGGGTTTGTTGGACGTTGTTATATTGGTTAAACTTGCCCATGCCATATAAAACTCAATAATGAAACCGGCTTCGTCTTTTATCCCAGAATAAATCTACACCCGTTAAATGTAAACGTTTTTGCAAATACGTTGCGATGGGAGTTAATTCACTTTCAGGTTTTACAATCTTAAAAAAAGCAAACACACTTTTATCAAGTTCTATTTCTATCTTTTTATCCTTACCGGACAATTTATATTTTACCTTGAGCAACTTCTTTAACACTGATTTATTTTTCCGGAAATATTTTGCAGGTACACCGTTAAAAAAACCAGTGTATTGAATTTTTGGCATAACTTTGGAAGTAACATCCTGCATACTATTATTTAAATACTTAAAAACTTTTATAATATGTTTAGATGTTATAGGAGTTGCCCGGATTACAGATTGACATATAACTAATAAAGGTTGTGATTTATAATTTCTAAAAAGAGCACACTGCTGTATAACCGTGTTTTCGCCAATTCCTTTATCAATTATTTTAAAATATTCGTTTTTTAGATCCATTTTTTTTAAAACTATTTTATAATCAGCAACCGATTTGGTAATCCATTTTCCATTTTCATTAATGATATTGTAGTTGAAGAAATACCTTCCCATTAACTTAGGCGGTATATAATTATAGTAATATAAAACGTTTTGGGTTTTAAGATATATGTTTAAACCGAAAGCGGAAAAAAATATAATACTAAGAATAATATACCGCTTGTTCATAGTAAGTCCCCTATATTTAAATATTCATAGTTTGTGGGTTAATACTTTTTCATAACATTATAAACTTTTACACCAGGCAGTTTTTTAAAATTTCTAAAAGTTTTATGTAACCTTTAATTTCACAATTTATTTATATCCATATCCTTTGTTTTATCTTGACTTTCTTCAAGTAAAGCCTGTTCTGCTAATTTTGCAAGTTCATTTTGTGAATTCTCAAAAACATGTTTCCATTTTTTTTCAGATTTCAATTCTTCAAGCACCCAACTTGCTAAAGCGTTTTGTTCATCTTCAGTTAATTCGGAAGCTAGTATAAATGCTTTTTCTAACATACTAGTCATGATATTTATCCTTATAAGATAATCTCAGATATCTTGTAAAGTAATCATAATTCTTATTTTAATACATTTTGTTTTCAATTACAACGAAAAAACCGTTTACTGAATATTAGAAGTCCAATCCTGAATTAATAAACCCGGTATTCTGCTAAACTCTTTCACGTTATTTGTTACCAAAGTTCCTATATTTGCCAGAACTATAGAAGCAATTATTAGGTCATTAGGACCAATTACTTTCCCTTCTTTTTCAAGATCAGCTCTAATTTTTGAATAGATTATACTTTCTTTGTCATTAAATCCTTTTATTTCAAATGGAAATAAAAATTTTTCAACAATCTCTTGATTTGCAGCTTGATTATTACTTTTTTTTGCACCTAACAATAATTCAGCTTTAACTATAGCAGGAATTTTTACATTTTCTGGATGATGTGATAAAATTTTTTCTTTTAAATAAGGAAATTTATTCTTTAGCGCAAAAATGCAAATATTAGTATCTAAATAAAATTTCATAGTGTTTCTCTATTAGTGTCTTTCGAAAAATCATTTGGTTTTTCAACCATAAAGCTTTCATCAGTAATAGCACCGAAAAGTTTATGGTAATTCTCAGGCCATGAATTTGATATCTTTTCATTTAATGTTTTTACAACGTATTTTGATATGGACAAGTTTTCAATTTCAGCACACTTTTTAATTTCTTGCAACGTATTTTCATCAATATAAATTGATAATTGCGGCATATTTAATTCCTTTTGCACTTATATTATATATTATACGTGCATTGTTATAATTTGTCAATATTATAAAACGAAAAAACCCCTCACTTAGAAGTGAAGGGTTTTTGTTATGATTATGTTATTAAGCCGACCCGGCAATGACCTACTTTCCCAGGCCTTAAAAGGCAAGTATCATCGGCGCAGAAGAGCTTAACTGCCGTGTTCGGGATGGGAACGGGTGTTTCCTCTTCGCTATAATCACCGGGATTTTCGATATAAAAATCCGTAATGGGGTCTGATATCTAAAATAGTTTTTTATAGAAAGTTTTTACATTTGAGTGTAGTTAATAATATGGTCAAGCCGCACGGCCTATTAGTATCGCTCGGCTAAATCCATTACTGAACTTACACCTGCAACCTATCAACGTAGTGTTCTCCTACGGGCCTTTAGCTAGATTATTCTAGAGGGAATTCTTATCTTGAAGTGGGCTTCCCGCTTAGATGCCTTCAGCGGTTATCCCTTCCGAACATAGCTACTCAGCAATGCCCCTGGCGGAACAACTGATACACTAGAGGTTCGTCCATTCCGGTCCTCTCGTACTAAGAACAGCTCTTCTCAAAATTCCAACGCTCGCGGAGGATAGGGACCGAACTGTCTCACGACGTTCTGAACCCAGCTCGCGTACCACTTTAATCGGCGAACAGCCGAACCCTTGGGACCTGCTCCAGCCCCAGGATGTGATGAGCCGACATCGAGGTGCCAAACTCCACCGTCGATATGAACTCTTGGGTGGAATCAGCCTGTTATCCCCGGAGTACCTTTTATCCTTTGAGCGACGGTATGTCCACTAAAAACCGCCGGATCACTAAGACCTACTTTCGTACCTGTTTGAGTTGTAACTCTCACAGTCAAGCTCCCTTCTGCCTTTACGCTCTGCGCACGATTACCGACCGTGCTGAGGGAACCATTGCGAGCCTCCGTTACTTTTTGGGAGGCGACCGCCCCAGTCAAACTACCCGCCTGACGTTGTCTCCCGGCCGGATTACGGCTCGAGGTTAGAAAATCAATGTGACAAGGTTGGTATTTCAAGGATGACTCCACGAACACTAGCGTGCCCGCTTCACAGTCTCCCAACTATCCTATACATATCACATCAATTTTCAACGCCAAGTTGTAGTAAAGGTTCACGGGGTCTTTCCGTCCTTCCGCGAGTAGCCGGCATCTTCACCGGCAATTCAATTTCACCGAGCCCCTCGTTGAGACAGTGTCCAGATCGTTAAACCATTCGTGCAGGTCGGAACTTACCCGACAAGGAATTTCGCT
>CALGPD010000371.1 GCA_937960625.1 uncultured Spirochaetia bacterium
TGCTTGAGTATAATACTGCCCCGCCAACCATTAGAAATAATATTCCTGCTAAACTAAGTGATATAGTGCTTGAAAAAACCGTCGCCAGTGAAAATATATGAAATGCACCTACAATAAATCCTGTAAAAATGCTGAAAGATAAAATAGTATTATCTTCAGATTTTTCAACAATTGATGATACAATGAAATTTTTTCCATGAATAATTAATGAATAGAAATTATTTATAAAATTTTCCATTTGTTATCTCCCTATGTATAGATAATATAGAGGCGAATTAAATTCTCCGTTTGAAAACAGATATTTTAGCTTTTCTTCAAACGTTTTACCTTTCGCGCTGCTGTTCAGCAATTTAAGTAAATTCAATGAAGGAGATTTTTTATGTTCTATGATTTTCGGCCTGCCCGGAATTTTAGCAAGTTCCTTTATTTTATTAATTGCATCGTAATAACCGCCCAGCCCGTCAACGAGTTTATTTTTAAAAGCAAAATTTCCTGTGAAAATTCTACCGTCGCAATATTTTTTTAAGTCCTCTAATTTTGCTTTTGTTCTTGATTTTTTAACAACATTGAAAAAATCATTGTAAGTATCATTAACTATGTTTTGAAGTAAAGCAATTTCTTTTTGATTTACCGGCCTAAACGCATTTAGCATATCCTTAAATTCTCCGGCTTTAATTATAACTCTTTGAATACCAAGCTTTTTTGCCAATGTATGATAATTAAGGGTGTTAATTATTACTCCAACACTTCCAACCATACTTCCTTTATTAGCGTATACAAAATCAGCTGTCATTGCCAGATAATAACCGCCGGAAGCAGCCATGTCTCCCATAGTCGCTACAATTACTTTGTTATGTTTTTTAAAGTTTAATAGTTCTCTATATAATTCCTGCACCCCGCCAACTGTACCGCCTGGCGAGTTAATTCTTAATATCATCCCGCGTATGTTGGGATTTGTTGAATATTTTCTAACAGCTTTAACTAAAGGAAGGCAGGTTTTATAACTCATAACTCCCTGAATATCCATAACGACTATGCTTTTAGAAGAGAAATTTTTTGATGCTTTGCTTTTCTGGCCAGTAAAAATTATTATAAATGAAAATATTAATACTCCTAAAAAAGCCAAATAAAAAATAACAGCATTAAGGGTTATTTTTTTATTATTTAAATTTTCAGACATGATTTTTTCCTTTGATAATTCATTTTATTTAAAATTTTTAAACGCAATGAAATTTTTTATAAATATAATTTAACAATATCAATGTAAAATTTAAAATGCGATTTAAAATATATTTATTATTTATCAAAATAGAAGGTGTATGGATTATTTATGCTTTGCAATATTTTCAACTTTGTTAATAAAATGAGATAGTTCAAACGGTTTTGCAATAAAACTAACTATCATATCTTCATAGTCATTTAAAGTTTCATCCCCGAATTTTCTAGCAGAAAGGAATATTACAGGGATTTTTTTTGTGTCAGGATCATTTTTTAGCTTTTCCAGTACTTCAAACCCATCAAGGTCAGGCATCATAATATCGAGAACAATGACATCAATTTCCGAATGATATTTTTTTGCGAATTCTATTCCCTGATAACCGTTATACGCCTGAATAACATCGTGATTATTTGCTTCAAGAGCAACTTTGGAAAGAACGTTTATGTCTGCATCATCATCAATAATTAAAATTTTCATTTTCTATTCCAAAATAATTAAAAATTATCTATAATTTCCTGAAAATTATTTGCTAATATATCAGGATTATATTCTGAAAGCGTTTCTAAAGAAATTCCTCCGCTTGACAGTGCAATGCTTTTGGCTCCAATGTGTTTAGCAACCGCAATATCATGTTGGGTGTCTCCGAAAACAAAAATATTTTCAGGAGAAAATTTCAAACCGTATTTAATATTAAGTTTGTTTAAAGCTTTATCTCCCAGATATTTTCTTTGTTCCGCATCATCCCCAAATGCTCCTGTTTCAGCATCGGGAAAATATTGAATTAAGTTTAGTGTACTTAATTTTATTACAGCGCCTTCAAAAATATTTCCCGTTAGCAAAGCAAAATAGGCCAAATCTTGGTATTTTGTTAGAAAATCAAATACGCCGTCAACAGTATACCAGCCTTTTGGATTTTGTGATTCCTCTTTTAAATATTCAATATATAGGTTTTTGAATTCATTAAATCCGTTTTCTTTTATTCCGTGATAATCAAGAGCATTTTTATAAATTATAGGGTCAAGCATTCCATGCATGTCTACGTTTTTAAACGCGCTTTCTATTCCGAAAAGAGAAAAAAATGCTTTATCAAATGAACGTTTACCTGCGCCTCCTGAACGTAATAAAGTTCCGTCTATATCAAATAAAAATAATTTTTCCATAACATTTACTCTAAATCTAATAATATATTAATTATTTCAAATAAAGAACTAATTAAAATTTATTTACATTTATATTTCCTGTGGTTAATATTTTACAGATCGCAATGCCTATTGCATCCGCTGCATCATCCGGCTTAGGAATTTTTGATAATCCGGTTAATGTTTTTACAGCAGCCTGCACTTGTTTTTTCGTCGCTTTCCCATATCCGGTTATAGCGAGTTTAATTTGATTTGGAGTAAATTCCGTAATTTCAATATTATTTTGCCGTAACGCAAGTAATAAAACTCCCCGTGCATGGCTTACGGATATACCGGTTTTTACGTTTTTTGAAAAATATAATATTTCAATAGCGCTGTGTGTGGGTTCAAACCGGTTTATTATTTCGTTAATTTCAACGTATATTGCTTCCAGCCTGCTGGCTAAATCCGTACCCTTAGGCGTTATAATTGCCCCGTAACCATGTAAGACTAGAGAATTATCAATAAATTCAACAACAGCCCAGCCTGTTGTAGCTGTTCCCGGGTCAATACCCAGAACTTTCACGATACCTCTTCGAGGCGTTTTAATTCTTCATCGTCAATATCAAAATTGGAATATACATTTTGCACATCATCGGAATCTTCCAAAGCATCTACTAATTTCATTAATTTTTCTACTTCATCCCCGGTTACTTTTACCGTGTTTGACGGTTCCATTGTTACTTCTGCATTTTCATATTCAACATTTTGTTTTAGGTTTTCAACAACCTGGGTAAAGTCTTCGGGTGATGTATAAATAACGAACATGTCATTATCTCGTTTTAAATCGTCCGCACCGGCTTCTAAAACATGATCCATTAATTCGTCTTCTGAATACTTTGAACCATCAACCATAATCATGCCTTTTCTTTCAAAAATCCAGTTTACACAACCGGTCTCGCCTAAATTTCCTCCGTTTTTACTGAAGATATTTCTTATTTCAGCAGCTGTCCGGTTTTTATTATCTGTTAATATATCTAGCATTATTGCAACACCAGCCGGGCCGTAACCTTCATAAGTCATTTCAGTATAATTCACGCCTTCAAGTTCGCCTGTGCCTTTTTTAATGGCTCTTTCAATGTTATCATTAGGCATATTAGCTTCTTTTGCTTTTTGAATAACCAGCCTTAAGCGGGGATTCATATCAGGATCACCTCCGCCTTCTCTTGCCGCAACCATTATTTCTTTAATAATTTTAGTGAATATTTTTCCACGCTTAGCATCCTGCGCTGCTTTTTTATGTTTAATATTTGCCCATTTACTGTGGCCTGCCATTAAGTTCTCCTTGATTAAAATGTAGTTTATAAGGTAAAATAAAAATAATATTGTTTTTCATACTTGTAAAATAGATTTTTTATTATGAAATTTTATGCGAAATAAAATAGTTATAATGATAATCTTTTCAAAATATTAACCGATTTTATAGTTAGATTTTATATGCTTGAAGGATTTAAATGGAAGAAAAGGTAATACAAAACGATATAGAAGCTAAACACGGTGTCATTAAACACAACGGCAGTGTAGTTATAAACGGCAGTGTTTTAGGTGGTACTTTGCAGGTATCCGGTGATATAGTAATTGAAGGCGCAATAATTGACGGCAATGTAACTACATCCGGAGGCAATATAACTATTCGCCAGGGCATTGAAGGAGAGACAACTCAAGTTAGAGCATTTGGGGATATCCGTACTGATTATTGTCATGGAGGAAATGTTCAAAGCAAGAACGGAAGTATCTATATAAAGAGCCTTGTGACAAACAGCAAACTTGATGCAAGGAATTTGGTTCATTGTGATTTAGGGGAAGGCGTGATTGAAAGGTCAACAGTTAAAGCCGGTATTGAGATTATTGTGAACAGGCTTGGTAATACTAAGCATTCAACCACTTATGTGAATTTATCTAATGAACGTCAGCAGGAAATGTTTGAGTTAATGCTTGTTTATGAACAAAAACTTAAAGACAAGAAAAAGCGTTTGGAGAAACTTAATAAAATTATCCGGATAGTACGGTTGTTAGGCGAAAAGGTCGTTGCTTTACCTCCGCAAAAAAAGGAACAATTAGCCATAAAAGTAAAAGAGTATAATAAAATAAAAAATGAAATTGTTCAAACAAATGAGGAGAAAAGAAAAGTAATCCAACAGAATAAGGATTTGAAAAAATATACTCGTGCAATTATAGTTAGAGGAAAAGTACATCCACAGGTTCAGGTTATGATTGATAAATTAAAACATAAAGTTGTCAATACTTTTGAAAAGGTTATATTTTATAAAACCGGCATCATAATCATGGGTGATCTTGATGAATTTAAATTGAGGCAGAGGTAAGATTTAATATGGAAGGAACGCAGGAAAACTCACATATTCAGGGAAAAAAACCTATCAGAAAGCGCCGTTTCGGCATAGTTTTAAAACTTTCATTATTCGTTGTAGTAATTCAATTAATCGTTTTAATTGCACTTGGATTTATATTCGTTGAAAAGGAAGAGAAAACCTTAAAGAATAATATCCAGATTCAAGTGTCTGCAATGATGAGTTCTTTTAGAAACAGTTTAAGGTTAATCTCTAAAAAACTTGAAAATGACTTAATGTCTAATTTAAATAAAAAAGACAGGAGTAATAAACCTGATTTAAAAGAAGTTAGTTCAAATACCTTAATTTCCCTAAACAATATACTTAAAAATTTCACAAGTGATTATACAAAAGAAGATGGGAAATCTTCAAAATTTAGCGTTTCTGAAATAATGTTAATAGATGACCGTGGTTGGATCATTTCTCACAGCCGGGATGATTATTGGAAAATGCAGAATATTAGAGGTAATTTTTTCCCAAAGTCAAATCAACTATCAATAACGGAAAAAGATTTAAACAGATTTAATAAAATGATTTTTGATGATGTTTCAGGGGTAAATGAAACATTATACAATAAATCGGTTAACGGCATTGAGTATTTTGAGAAAGCTTTTCCAGTTACAATAAACGAAAAAAGCCGGTATGAAAATATTCCTGCATTAATAAATAGTGTTAATAATTTTAAATTGATTTATAGAAACTATTTACAGGGCAAATATTTTAATAAATTCCGATGGAATGAGGATGTTTTTAAAGTCTTAAAGTCTTTTGATATGCTTTTAAATGAAATTTATCTATACGTTAGTTTTACTCCAGTTGCGTCAAACCTACCTGAATTAACTGACTATGGAAAAGCAATTTTAAAAACGGGTTTATTAAACTTAAATCATTTAAATTTTTTAAGACGTGTTTCAGATAGTATTGTGAAATACATTAGAAGAAAATGGTTTTATTCAATAATTTTTAAAAATGAGTTTAAAGAAATTTATCAAAACATGCAAAAAATTTTTGATGAAAAATTAATCGAGAAATTTTCCATTGAGATAAAAAAAGAACTACCTGAGAGAATAAGCAAGATTAAGAAACATCTTGACAATAATGAATATCAAAAAGCAGAAAAAATGATTAGTTCGCTATTGTCTTATACTGAAGAACAATATCGAAAGTTAACTGATAAATTTCCATCCGTTGTAAAAATGAACCGTATTGAAAAAATTATTAGGGTATTTACAACGGACATTAGTAGAAGAGGGGCATATCAATATGATATAGGTATTGAGCCCTGGGCAAAATATTTTGAAGGCTTTAGAAATCCGGTTTCCACTGCTCTTGACCAGTTTAGTAAGAATAGAAAAGCATATAAACAAGGGCAAAAGAAAATTGACATAAACAAAAAAATCATTATGGACAATTTAAATAAAGCTTTATTAATAATAACAAATATGAATCTTGATAATATTTCAAATAACCTGAAGATTAAATATGGATTGAAAACTAATATTCAATTATTACCCTTTTTATTAAGAAATAACGTTTTAAAACCAATTCAGGTCGGATTTCAAAACTATACGGACGGAAAGTCTATTGATATTAAGGTAGTTAAAAATGCCGCATTGATTTTTAAAAATCTTGAAACACGTATGAAATTATTTCCGGCAAAAGTGTTAAAAAAAATAATAGAACGCCTTTATAAAGAATATGCCAAGACTAAAGACGAACAAACTCTAAGGAAAATTTCCGAATTAAATAATTATTATACGGAAAAGTTAAGAATTGAGGCAGAAAATAAAGCCAGCAATAATGCAGGAACGCCAAACCGGCAAAAAACAAATCAAAAAGTTAAGAAATTAAAAGGTTGGGATTTTGTAATAAATGAGTTTCAAAAGAACAGTTTTTATAAAAAACAAATAAAAATCATTGAAACAAAAGAACAGAACGTTATTAAAAATAATCTACAAAATTCACTTCCGTTTTATTCAATGCTGTTTATGGTTAAGCAGTACTGGAGAAGTTATTCTAATTTTACAAAAATTCCAGGCCTGCCGGAAAAGTTTACTAACTGGCATGAACAAATGTATAAATATAATCCTTATCTTAAAAAGAGGAGATTAAATTATAAAATCTGGACATTGTTAACGCTTAGAAAATATTTACATAAAAGTGTTTTCAAATATCTATTATTAAAACAAAATATTGATATTTTTCCCAAAGAAGCAATTAAGGCTTTATATCCTTTTTCAATTATAGATTTAGCGAAACTTTATCCTGTAAAACGTCAGATTGATAATTTTATTTATGATAAAAATAAAACTATGAGAAATAAATTTTGGCTGGATAATTTTATACAATCCGGGAATACGGTACGGATATCTGAAAAATTTATAAAATACATTGCATCCCGTATGATTAACCCCTCAAAAATAGGGTATATCGTTCTAAGAGTGAGAAAAAATCAATATCATACATTTTTACGCAAGGCGCGTAATACAACTATTGATTATTCTATTTCCATTTTAATTAGAACCATATTTCTATCAATTATTTTTTCAAGCATATTTTTAAAATCCTTGAAAACTTTAAGCAGCGGTGCGGAAGCTATAGGGCGTGGTGAATTTCATCATAGGATTATATTAACAGGTTCTGATGAATTCGGCCAGCTTGCAGATACATTGAACAATATGGCTATTGATGTTGAAGATAAACTCAGAATGGAAGGGGAGTTAAACGCTGCCAATGCTATTCAGCAGACTTTAATTCCTGATAAAACTCCAAATATTCCGGGATATTCTTTTGCCGGGTATTATCAGGCGCAAACTGAAACCGGCGGCGATTATTATGATTATCTCACTGATATTGGTAAAGGCCATCTTGGTTTGGTTGTTGCCGATGTATCAGGGCACGGTGTCGGCGCGGGTATTGTAATGACAATGGTGCGTATGGTATTACACTCTACTGCAATTGGCTTGGGTCGGGCATCTACGGTTGTTAAGAAGATAAATCCTATAATTTACCGGGACACTACACCAAATATGTATGCAACGCTATGGTATGGTATTTTAAATACAGAAAAAAAATTATTGAATTATACAATTGCGGGGCATAACCCTGCAGTTATATGGAATCCTTTAAAGAAAAAATTTAAGCTTTTAAAGACCGGTGGAATGCCCGTCGGATTACAATCTGCTGAGATTTTTGACCCTGTTATTGAAAGCCACGCTGTTCAATTGGAACAAGGCGATATTTTAATTCAATATACAGACGGTGTTACTGAGGCAATGAATAGTGAAATGGAAGAGTATGAAGAAGAAAGATTTTACGCATGCATAAAACGCCTTGGTAATATATCAGCCGAAGCCGTTGTTCAGGCAATTGTTGATGATATTCAAAAATTTACCGGGGGAATTCCCCAATCCGATGATATAACTATGCTCGTTATGAAAGTTGAAAAGTGATTTTTAAAACGGCAATAGATATAACGAGATTACTACAATAAACGTGCTTATTGTTCCGAATATTCCTTCAATTAGAAGCATACTGTTTGGATACGTTGATTGAATCCACATATTCCAAAATCTTGGGTAAACTCTAATGCCTGCAAATATTAAACCTATTTGCATAACTGTACACATGCAGTTTACATTTACAAGTGTTTTAATCCAATAAAACCCCGCGGTCATGATGAAAATTTCAACTTGAGTGCCTAAGAATTGAGTTAATAGATATTTTGCTCTGGATTCCCATTTTTTTACACCAGGGCTGTCTTTTTGAGCTTTTTGATAGATTTTATCAATAAATGGATTCCCGTATAAAACACCCATTATAACGAAATGAATAGCACCCGTTACCAAACCCCATAATAATATTTTTACTAATGCTTTCATATAAAACTCCTTTTAGAAAACCATCATATGCAATGTACTATGGTTTTCTATAAATAACCAACAATAAATAATCTTTTAAACGGAAAAATAATTTTATTATCTGCTCTGAATTCATAATATTGTTTGCATTTTTCCAATACAGTATTGATAAACTCATTTTTCAATTCTTTTTCGGGTAAGCGGGCAAGATAAGGTTTTAATCCGGTACTTTTATAAAACGTTATTAAATCTTGATGCGAATCCAAAACGTGATAATACTCAGTTTCCCAGATAACGAGTTTTTTCATCCTGTTATAAAGCAAATCGTAGTAATACTCACCGGTGTTGTAATTAAACATTTTCCGCACATCAAGAACATATTCCCGGAATTGATTAAGTTCCGCGGTTTCAAACATTGCGCGGTTTAAACCCGATGCTTGATTTTGAGGTACTTGAAACGCGAGGGTACCTTTGGATTTTAAGAGTTTAACCATATAAGGAACAACTTTTTCATGCTCAGGCAGCCATTGCAATACAGCATTCGAGAAAACAATATCGTATTTTCCAAATTCCTTAAAATCCATCAGCGGGCAAACCTGCCATTGTCCGTCAGGGTAATCATTTTGCGCTTTTTTAATCATCTCTTTCGAGCTGTCTATACCGAGAATATCTGCCTTAGTAAATTTTTGTTTTAGTATATCTGTGCTGTTGCCCGGGCCGCAGCCTAAATCAATTATTGTTTTAACATTTACGGCTTGAATTTTATGTACAAGGTCTACACAGGCCATGGTTCGCTGTTGTTTAAACTTTAAGTATAAATCAGGGTTCCAATTATCATCCATATATTCAGCCTTTTTAAATTTTATTTTTTCTAACTCTATCTACAAGGCCGTTTAAATAGTTTAACGCGTCAACAGGAGTCAATTTATTTACGTTGATTGCAGATATTTCAGATTTAAGTTTATCTTCACTTACTGAATTAAATAAAGTAAACTGGTCTTTGCTGAAACCTTGTTTTAATCTTTCTTCAATTAATGCGGCTTTTTCAAAACTATCGGAAGACTGCTCAAGCCCGTCTAAAATAATCATTGCGCGCTCAGTAACTTGTTTAGGAACACCGGCTAAACGCGCTACCTGAATACCATAGCTTTTAGACGCGGCTCCTTCTAATACTTTATGTAAAAATAATATTTTATCATCCCATTCTTTCACTGATACTTGAAAGTTTTGTATTCCCCTCTCTTTGCCTAAAGCTGTTAATTCATGGTAATGCGTTGCGAATAAAGTTTTCCCGCGTTTACTTCTTTCATCTGTTAAAAACTCAACAATAGCCCATGCAATTGATAGTCCGTCATAAGTACTCGTTCCTCTGCCAATTTCATCCATTATTATCAAAGACCTGTCAGTTGAATTGTTTAATATTTCCGCAGCCTCTGTCATTTCGACAAGAAACGTTGATTCCCCCCTAACAAGTGAATCAGATGCGCCGATACGTGTAAAGATCTTATCAACAATACCCAGTTTCCCGCTGCTTGCCGGAATAAAACTCCCTATTTGTGCCATAATTTGTATTAGAGCAGTTTGACGTAAGTAAGTGGATTTACCTGACATATTAGGCCCTGTTATTAAAAGAAGCCTTTTATCTTTATTATTCATATCAACATCATTCGGGATAAACTCTTCGCCTTTAAAAAAGGCTTCGACAACGGGATGCCGGCTGTCAATAATTTTTATATCATAAGAATTATCAATAACGGGTAAAACATAGTTATTATCTTTAGCAGAATAAGCAAATGAACATAAAACGTCTATTTTTTTTATTTGATTTGCGGTTGATTTTATTTGTTCAAAATGAGTCAGTATATTAGAGCAAAGTTCTTGATAAATATTTAATTCAAGCTCTGCAATTTTTTCTTTAGCGCCTAGAATAGTATTTTCGTATTCTTCAAGTTCAGGTAGGGTATATCTGGTACTGCCAACGAGTTCTTGTTTTTTGATATAATGTTCCGGCGCATTTTTTACGTTGCCTTTTGATATTTCAATATAATATCCTATTATTTTATTATACTTAACTTTTAATGTCGTAATACCGGTTTTTTCGATTTCCCTTTTTTGCAGGCTGATAATATAATCCCTGCCCTTTTTAGACGTTTCTCTTAACATATCTAGTTCATTATTAACTCCGTCTCTGATTACCCCACCTTCATCAAATCCGGACGGAGGATCCTGATTCAAAGTATTTTGTATTTCATTTCCAACTTGGGATAAGTCTTTAATTTCATCCAATATTTTTTTTAATGATTCAGGCATATCATTTCGGTTTAAAAGCAATTCTTTTAATTCATGTGTTTTAGTAATTCCCCAGGATAAAGAAACAACCTCTCTTGGGATTGCTTTGGAGAAATGTATACGCGTTAATAATCTTTCAATATCCGGGCATTCTTTTAATAAACTCTGAGTTTGTTTTAATAATTCGTTTTCGTTATAAAAATAATTTACTATTTCAAGCCGTTCATTTATTGCATCAATATTTATAAGAGGCCGTTTTATCCATTCCTGCAATAATCTTGCCCCCATAGGTGTTTTACAATCATTTAAAACGTGATAAAGGGTGTTTTTCCATGAGCCGTCATGAAGGTTGTTTAAGAGTTCTAAATTGCGTATACTCGTTACACCGAGTTCCATGAAATTTTTTTTTGAAATTCTTGAAATATTTTTAATATGCCCGATATCTTTCATTTGAACATCTTTAATATATTTCAAAAGAGCGCCTAATACTCCGGTTTCAAATGAATCTTCATTAATCCCGTATCCTTTTAACGTTGATACCCCGGTTTCGTTTTTTATTGCTTTTGAAGCGTAATCGGGATTGAAATAGAAATCAGGAACAGGGTAGAAAATCGCGCTTTCATGGTCTAATTTGATATCCTGTAATACAGGGTCTTGCGAAAAGCTTTCTGCAAAAATGATTTCTTTGGGCGAGGTTTTATAAAGTTCCCCGCGTAACGCGTCATAAGCTTTAACTTTATTCTCGTTATATTTTTCAGACGCGAAATATAAATCTCCGGTTGAAACATCACAGAAAGCGAGAAAAATTTCATCTTCCTGCATATAAAATGAGGCAACGTAATTCGGATTATTTGCATCAAGGATTTTATTATCTATTAATGTTCCAGGAGTTACGATTTCAACAATTTCTCTTTTAACGATTTTTTTCGTTTTTTTAGGGTCTTCTACCTGTTCGCAAATAGCAACGCGTTTCCCCGCTTTAATTAATTTATAAAGGTATGAATCTTTTGCATGATAAGGAATGCCGCACATAGGCACTCCGTTACGTTTGGTTAAGGCAATTTCAAGTATTTCCGATGCAATTGCTGCATCATCTAAAAACATTTCGTAAAAATCTCCCATGCGGAAAAACAATATAGCATCCGTATTTTCTTTTATGGACATATATTGCTCCATCATGGGAGTATTTAGATTTACGTTATGTTTCGTCAATTACCTTAACCCTTAACCTGAATTTTCTCTTTATTCTTAAAGCTTTCCGTATAGCTTTTCTTTTTGATTTAAAGTTGCCAACACGTAAAGTATAGTAGAAACGCCCTTTGATTTTACGTTTTTTAATATACGCTTTAAATCCTGACCGTTTAAGTTTCCTATAAATATGATAAGCATATCCTCTATGCTTAATCCTATAATTTCCAATGTGTAGAGTTAATCTAACTTCATTATTCTTCTGTGTCAAGGGCGTTTGGCCCCGGTTTTCAGTATTTTCCTGAGTTCTATTTTCGTTATCTTTTTCCCTGTTTGAAGGAGGGTTATAATTATTTGAGATTATATTTCTCCTCGCGCTTGCAAAGTTTTTAGTTATTTTTTTTAGCTTTTCTTTTGCAAATGAGGCTTCTATACTCATTGGATAGGATTGAATGATATAATTATAAGCTGCTTTTGCTTTTTCTTTGTCTCCGTTATAGGTGTATATAATGCCTAGGCGGTAAACTGCCTTCAATTCTACTTCTGATTCAGGATAATTTCTAACAACGCTTTCATATTTTTGTTTTGCTTTTCTATAGTCTCTATTTTTAAAGTATATTTCTGCAATTTCAAGTTCGGCAAGCGCTTTATACGCGTTTTTCCCTGCATTTATTACAAGTTTGAAGAATTTATTTGCTTTTGTGCTTCTTCCTAATAATAAATAACATTTTCCAACGTAATAATATGCTCTTAATTTTTCACTTGTTTTAGCATCATCAGCGGTTACAATTCTGTTTAAAGTCTTAATACCTTGTTTGTATTTTTCTTTTAAATAATGCAGCATTGCAATTTTATCAACAATTTTATATCTATTTTGATAATTTGGATATTTTTTTAATATTCTGTTTAAATATGCAACAGCGTTTCTGTAGGGGATATTTGATAATGCATACCGATACATAGCAACCGGCGCGTATTTAGACTTAGGGTTTCTAGTAAAAAATTTAAAGTAATATTGTCTAGCTTTAGACATTTGTCCGCTATTCCTTGCTTTTTCACCTTGTTCAAATAAGATAGGAGCGCTGTAAGCAGCAATTGAGACCAATAATAGTATTGTACATATAATTTTTTTCATTTTTTCCTCTCATAATTAAGGGGGATTTTTTTATATGTTCGGTTGTTTTTAAAAATAGTTTATATAAAACTTTTTATTAATCCATGATTTTTATTGTTTATTAATATTATAAAACGGTGTAGAATTATACTATATGACTGAGAATATTATAATACGAGGAGTTGAACATGGATAAGTTTGTACAAGGATTGGCAAATGTAACTAAAATAGTTTTTGCCGTAATAAAAGTTATTATTGCGTTTGCAATTCTGCTCTGGCTATTGGATAAAATTTTTGGCATGAATCTTGACATTGTAAAACTGAACTTTATCAACAAAGTATCCAGCAAAGAACTCACAATTATACTCGTTCTTGTACTTATTTATTTTGGATTTAGGGAATCACGGGATTAGAAAAAATTTATTAACGTTAAAATCAATTTATTTATAAAATAAAAGAAACTCGAAGGAACTCATTTTTTAAATGCAGATAAACTTTAATTTAGGGTAAGATATAGGGTGAAAATAAGAAAATTTAATTAAATACCCGGATTTCTAACTTAAAAATATTTTTCATTAGTGTTTGTTTTATATTTAAAGTTGGGTTATATAGTAACTTTTGGAAAATACTTTTTCATTACTCTTCTAAATTTTCCGAATTTTCTTATTCCCGGATATTTTAGATGACTTTTTAACCGTTCGATGTTTTTAAAACCTATCTTGATAGCTTTTTCAAGATATTCAACAGCAATGTGAAAATCATCATTTAAAGCGTATATATAAAAAATCCGGAAATACGGTTCGAAATTGCTTTTGTATATGTTTGTGCATAATATATAATGGCTTATTGCTTTAGAATACTTACGCTCTTTTTCAAAAATCAAAGCAATGTTATAATGGCTGTTGAAAAACAGATAGTTTGATTTTATTGATTTATCATAATATCTTTTCGCTGCTTTTAATTTACCGCTGTCTTCGTACATTTTAGCTAAATTATAAAACGTTATATAATCTCCCTTTGGATATTTTTTTAAATATCTTACATAGCTTTGATACGCATTTTGTTTATCCCCGGTTTTTAAATAGAGTTGAGCCAGATATCTATAAATTAGAGGGTTAGCTCCGTGATGCAGCCCCAGATGAATAGTCAAAACGCCTTTAACAAGGTCGTTGGATTTTGCGTATAAATAAGCAAGGTTGGTTAATACAGCAACTTTGGAAGGATAATATACCAGTACTTTTTCATAATAGTCGATTGCTTTTTTAAATTTACCCAATGTTAATTCCAGATGAGCAATAAACTCTAATGAACCTACACTTTTTTTATTTATAGCATGAGCAGTATTCATTACTTTTAAACATTCTTTAAATTCTTTTTTTCTATATAAAGCCAATGCCCGGCTTATATAAAAATAAAATTCTGCGGGATATGTTTTTAATGCTTTTTTTGAAATTTTATCTACCATATCCCATTTTTGCTGAATATTTAAAACGTATAAATAATTGATATATGCTTCTTTAAAGTTTGAATTAATTTCCAATGCTCTTTTATAGTAATCTTCAGCTTTACTAAACTCCCCTGTATTTTTATATACAAACCCCATGTTAAAGCTAAAAAAAGCATCGTTTGCGTTAAATTGAGAAATCATTTTTCCATAATTTAAGGCAAGAGTATATTCCCGTTTTAATGCGTGTAAATAGAATAGCATTTTATAACCAACGCGTTCATAACTTAAAGATTTGGATTGCAGTTGTATGCCTGTTTGATAATTTTCAATTGCTTTATCAAAGTTACCGGAATATAGATAGATACTCCCGGCAAGGTAATAGAATTTCGCGTTAGAGTTTTCGATTTTTATCAGTATGTTTAAGGTCTTAACAGCGAGTTTCATCCGGCGTATTTTTATATAAGCAAGAGTAAGGTTGTAAAGATTATCTTCATCAAATGGTTTAAGGCGTCTTGCCCGTAAGTACCATTTTATTGCAAGGTAATAGTTTTTTAACTTATAATAACAATTTCCCATATTATAAACATTTTTAAAATCTTTTGGTTCGTTTCTATATACAAGACGGAATTTTGCCAATGCATCCATATAGTCGCCTTTACGGTATGAAACAATACCCAGATTATACGTTAATGCGGTATTTATTTTCCCCGGATATCCTATTTGAAACAATGTGATAATAATTATAAAAATAAATATAACTTTCTTCATAGTATTAAAATCGGTTAGTAGGTATTGGTTTCTTGAACTTAAAATTGAAAATTTATTATTCTGCTTTATATTTTTTAAAGGGTTGAAATAAAAAACCTGCTCTTTGTATTAAAGAGCAGGTCGTATGTGGTGATCAAACTATTTGGGGGTTAATCCTTCGTTAGAAGGAGTAGTTTGCTTCTATAAAAATATAATCTTTATTATAATATTTGCCAAGTGGTGCTTGCGAATATTCTAAAGAATTTTTTCCAAGTATTATAATAGCGCCAATAATAACGTTAAAATCGTTTTGAACTTTCCACGTTACTTTTGGCCGCAGCATTAGCTCTTTGTTTACAATACCGTATATACCGCCTAGTTCAACTTTAAGTACACGGCCTTCATAATACCAGTTTAGGGATATACTAAATATATCGCCTTTGGCAATTACGCTGCCTTCATCCCTGTCAAATATGTGTTCCCATATAAATTGAATGTTTATATACATTCCTTTGATGAATAAATCAGTTTTATCAAATCCGAATATAACTGATAATTGTTTTCTTTCTATCATTAAATTTGTATTTTGGGTATAATATTTTCCTTTTGGAAAATATCCAAGTTCGCCGCGGAAACCGATTCCTCCTGCAACGAACTCAAAATCAAATGTAATCATTCTTAGGAATTTATATTCCATATATGCTGTCGGTGGAACAGCGCTAATTAATACAGGCTGATAACCGTATCCGCTTAAATATCCTATGGAAAAATCAACATCGAAAAGTTTAAAGTATGTTTTCACTGCATATGTAGAGTTAGCAAGTTTTTTTTCCGGTGTTGATAATGATATTCCTGTTATGCCCATGCTTTGCATTGATATCATGGATGGGTCTTGCCAGGGATTATCGTTTCCGGGAATTTCATTTCCGCTGTGTATGGGAATGAGAATGAAACTAAATCTCCAATTTTCATGCAGCCTGGTTTTTAAATTTAAACTCCAAACTGGAATTTTTCTGTCATTTGATACTGTAAAGGAGTAGTTTGAATAATCCTGTGGATTAAGAATATCGCTTGGACGGTATTCGTCACCTTTACCCCAACTGTATAAAATGTGCCCGATTTTAAAACTAAATCCTGTAAACCATTTCCTATCAAAAGTATTTGTTTCATATTCCGCCCAGACTTCTCTAGCGCGTAAATAACGTTTATAGTCAGTCGCCTGCTGCCCGTCAATTATCACATTATCCCTTAAGGTGTCATACATAAACTCAAGTTCAACTTTAAACGAGACATCCATTAACCTGCCTTCCATTCCGAGAACAAGTTTTGCAACTTTTCTATACCATGAGTTTGGTTCATGCATTCCCATGTTTAAGCCGAGTAATAAATCACCTTTGAATTTTACGTTTTTCTTCGGTATATCAGTTTCCTCATTACTACCCGTGCCCTGCGATTGTTTACCGGTGTTTGTACTGTCAGTATCTTCTTTATCATCACTGTCATCCGCGTCATCTGCATCTTTCGATTGTTTTGATGTCCGTGTATTGTTTGTGTCTGAATTTTGCGCGCTAAAAGCTGATTTATTTACAACTACAAATGCTAAAAACAATACAAGTAACGCTATAATTAAACGTGATAATTTCATTTTTATCTCCATCTCCATGATTTGTCTAAACGTGACGGATAAAAGTCACCTTTTGAAACTCTAGCATTTATAAGAACACGGCTTACTAAAACTATTGTTCTCGTTTTGGACTGAACATTTATCATTGTCATTTTATGCGCGATATAGACGTTGCTATGTCTTCTAATTCTTCTTGCATACATTTTCTTTTTAAGCCGGTAAGATAAATCATATGCATAAGCTTTAATTGGGATAAAGTGTTTTTTTGTTACCCATAATTTATGTTTTTTATATTTTTTCTTGGACATATAAGCAGATTTAGGAGTTCTTTCAATCACATAGCAGGGAATTCCTCTATAAGTCTGGTCAGGCAGACGTTTATAATTATATTCCCAGATATTGGGCGCGCCCATATCTTCGTTAGTAAAATCTGTGTCTTCAAAATCATTTTGTTTTTCTGAAGATGCAACCCGTCTCGGCCTTTTTAATGAAGGGAGATAGGTATATTGAGTGCTGTCACGTCTACCGGGCTGTTCTATAGAAAGGGCAGTTACACCGCGTTTAAGCCCGCTTGTGAAACGTGAAAGCGTTTTAGTTAATGAACTTGCTCCGCTTCCACGATATATATAACCTTGCATAATTGTTCTACGGACATCGATATTAGTCCATCGACCGCCGCTTTTTTTCTGAATTTTCATAACAGCCCATGAAACTCTTGATCTTGGCCTGTTATTATATTTTGCTTTAACAGCAATTTGTCTTCCGGATAATCCAGCAGAAGACAATCCGCTAGTCAGCCCGCTTAGTGCAATAATTGATAAAACGAGCAATAGTCTTGTTAAAATTTGTCGCTTACTTTTCATTGATAACCTCCAGGTCATTGTTCTTGTTTTTTTGTTTTAATAAGGATTTTGGTTTAATAACAGCTAAAAGCGCTGGTATAAAAGTTATTGAAGATAAACTTGACATAAGCATTGTTACTGCTACCAAAACCCCCATATGAATAATTGGATTAAAATTGCTGAATATAAGAACGAGAAATCCTGCTGTAACTGAAACCGCATTTATTAGGATAGCCCGCCCCGAGTGAGAATTTGTGTGTTCAATTATACTTAGTATATCTGAAGTATTCTGTGCTTCAGCGCGGAAAGTATTTATAT
>CALGPD010000372.1 GCA_937960625.1 uncultured Spirochaetia bacterium
GTTAACAACGATTAAAGGAATAAATAAACCAAGTGCATTGTACATGCTTATCATATACGTTTTCATTAATATTTCAACTATTGTTACAAATGAAGCTATTACTATTATGTATGCAGGAATCCTCACGTTTGAGGGAATAAACTTTTTAAACAGTGAGATAATAATATTTGAACCAAGTAAAACGAAAGTCGTTGCCAGCCCCATTGCTATTCCGTTAATAGCAACAGTGGTAACGGCTAATGAAGGACACATCCCCAACAGGAGAACGAAAACGGGATTTTCATATAATATTCCGTTAGTAAATTCTTTAACTTTCACGCTGCCCTCCTTTTAAACTTGTGTTATAAGATTGCCTGTCAACTCTGGTTGCGCCGGAGTTTGTATCTCCGCTTTTCTCTTTTGTAGCATTAGTTGAACCGGAAGAACTATTTTTTCCGTTATATTTCTTAACTAGGTCTAAGGCATTTTTAACTGCATTTAATACTGCTATTGAAGTAATCGTTGCTCCGGCTATGGTATCAATACCGAGTTTAGCCTTAAAATCGCTCTTACTTTCAGGCAAAGTTTTCATATTTTTATTTTTAAAAGCATTCATAAAAACGGGTTCTTTAGCTTTTGTTCCCAGGCCCGGAGTTTCATTATGTTTTAATAATTGAAATCCGCGTATTTTATTTTTGTCCTGTCCGGCAAGATTTACTCCAAGAGCGATAACAACGTCTCCGCCGAAACCTTTGCCTATACCTTTTACAATTATTCCAATTTTAGCACCGCTTTTAACCGCTAAAAAAGCTTCTTTATTATTTATCATAATTTTTTTAAACGAATCAGCATCAGGAAATATTTGCGCGCGCACTTTATTTTCCTCAGCCTTCATGGTTTTGATATAATCTTTTTTAGTATACTCTTTTATAAAAGCTAAAAAGGTTACTGAAATTGCAGCAATTAAAACGAGTACTAAAGAATTTTTTTGTATTTCTTTCACGCTTCACTCCCTTTAGCTTTTCTTTTACTCATTCCGTAGATTCTAGGTTTAAACAATTTTGAAATTAAAGGCGTTGCAATATTCATTAATAAAATTGAAAACATAACACCTTCGGGATACTGTCCGAAAATCCGTATCATTGAAGTTATCACACCGCATCCAAGGCCGACTAAAGCGTTGCCCATTCCAGTAACCGGAGTTGTTACCATATCCGTTGCCATAAAAAATGCCCCGAGCATCAAACCTCCGCCCAGTATGTGATATAAGGAATAATTAAAAGAGCTCACCAGTCTGGTATATTCCGGTTTAATTAAAGGAACACCGCCAGCCAATGAATATATAAACGAAATGGCAAATACAGTTCCAATAAAAAAGACAGGAACCTGCCATCTGATATATCCTTTATAAAGAAGGAACAACCCTCCTAATATTAACAATAAAGCAGATATTTCTCCAAGGCTGCCTCCGGTCTTTCCAATAAATAAATCAAATAAATCCGGTAGTTTATCCCCGGTTATAGTTCCTTTATTAAAATATTGCAATAGGGACATAGGCGTTGCTGATGACAACACATCAACAGAGGTCGCGGCGCTGGTTGTATCAGGCAGCATATAACCTTTTATATTACTCATATGAGTAATTGCCGCGAACATAACAAACGCTCTTCCTACCAGAGCAGGATTTAAAAAGTTAGTGCCTAAGCCGCCAAAAAACTCTTTAACAATCGCAATAGCTACAATCGAGGCAATAACAGTAACAAAATACGGTGTATTATACGGCATATTGAAAGCAATTAATATTCCCGTAACGGCTGCACTACCGTCCCATATTTTAATTGAAGTCCCTCTAAAAAACTTCATAAGCAATTCAACGATCATGCATGAAAAAATTGCAACCAGTATATGCAGCATGGCTCTTTGGCCGAATATATACACACTCCATCCGGCAGCCGGTAACAAAGTTGAAAAAGTAATCCACATAATTTTTGCAATAGAATCATTGCTTCTAAGATGTGGGCCGATGGAAACAATTAAATTTGGTTTGTCAAATGTCTTCTTTGGTTTCTTACCTTTTTTTTCTTTTATATCAACATTTGAAAAACTGCCTTTTTTTAACCTGAACATAATTCTTCCTGTCTATCTGATTTTTGGTGTCTTATCATGGGTGTAAGCGACTTTATTTTTATGCCACAATTTACCCGCTTTAAAATATTGAACAAGGTGAATTTTTGCAGGGCATACATAAGCACAAGACCCGCATTCAATGCAATGCATTAAACCGTTTTCAACAGCTTCTTCATATTTATTTGAATATAAATTTTCTATTAAATCATGAGGCATTAATCCTATAGGGCAAGCATCTACACACATTCCACAGTGAATACAATGGTAGTCTGCAAACTTTTTAGCTTCCTTTTTAGATAAAACGAGTATACCGCTGGTGCCTTTTATAACGGGTACATCGGTGTTCATTATAGCCCCTCCCATCATGGGGCCGCCTAATATTATTTTTGCAGCCGGTTTAGTTAATCCAATATCTTCAAGCAATTTGCTGATTAATGATCCGATTCTAACTTTATAATTACCCGGCTTCTCAACAATGCTTCCTGTTATAGTTACAACACGCTCAATTAACGGTTTTTTTAACACTATGGCTTCATATATTGAAAATGCAGTGCCTACGTTCATAACAACGAGGTTAATATCCAATGGTATTTTACCCGCCGGAACTTCGGTATCGAGTAAGGCTTCTATTAGTTGTTTTTCTCCGCCCTGCGGATATCTTACTTTTACCGGAGCAACTTCAAAATCTTCTTCATCTTTTAAAGCTTCATCGAAATGAAAAGCCGCGTCCATCTTATCGTTTTCAATTCCTATTAATACTTTTTTTGCGCCGGTTATTTTTTTGGCAATCTTAATGCCCTGAATTATCTCATCGCGTTTTTCAATCATTAAACGGTAATCAGCAGTTAGATAAGGTTCGCATTCCACACCGTTTATAATTAAGTATTCTATTTTTTTATCAGGCGGTGGTGAAAGTTTTACATGCGTTGGAAACATTGCTCCGCCTAGGCCTACAATTCCGGCTTCCAATACCGCAGTTTTTAATTCTTCAACACTCATTGAACTGTAATCATGAGTTTTGACAAATTTTTGCGCAATGGTGCCTTCAAAAGCAATATGCACAGTTTCTGCCAAACTACCCATAGGAGTCCAATCTCTTTTAATGTCAACGACTTTACCTGATATAGGAGTATGAATATTTGCAGAAATAAATCCTTCTGCTTTACCGATTAACTGGCCTTCTTCAACTAAGTCATCTTTTTTAACTAAACACGTTGCCGGTGCTCCAATATGCTGCAGCAGAGATATCTTAGCAATTCTCGGAACGATAGCATTTTCAATAGGCATTTCAAAAGTAATATTCTTATTGCTTTTCGGATGAACTCCACCGCGTTTAAATTTATTTAATTTTAACATTAAAGCTGCACCTATATACATTTTTTCTAAATTCGCATTAAATATATCTATGGTAAACTTTAGAAGCAAAATTTTATTTCCAATTTAAAATATTATCAATAATAATTAGAATAAAAACTTCCAAAATTTCACTGCAATTGGGGAAAAAAAACTAAATAAAATAATAATTTCCCATTAGAATTAAGAAATAAGATGAATTATATACCCGGATAATATTAATTAACCGGGCATTATAAACTAAATTTTTTGTTCATCAACCAGCATTCTGCTAATTGCATTAAGGTATGCTTTTGCGCTGGCTTCAATTATATCAGTAGATAGCCCGCTTCCATGATATATTTTATCAGCAATTTTTACAGAAACACTTACCTCACCTTGAGCGTCCTGGCCTTTAGTTACAGCGTGTATTCTGTAATCAAGTAAATCCACATCAATACCAACAATTCTGTCAATAGCTTTATACACAGCATCTACCGGGCCGTCTCCAATTGCAGCTTCCTTAAAAGTTTCAGGAGTTCCGCCATTAATTTTTTCAATTATTACACTGGCAGTCGGAACAACTTCCTTTCCTGAAACACAGGACATATATTTAAGGAAATAACCTTTTTGCTGCACTCCAAAATTGTCCGCAAGTATAGCAGTAAGGTCATCATTATAAACCTCCCGCTTTTTATCAGCAACTTCAAGAAAATGCTCATAGGCTTTTTCTATTTGTTCTTTATCAAGTTCAAAACCAAGTTCTTTTACCCTAGCCCTAAAACCGGCTTTACCGGAATGACGGCCAAGGACCAATTCGCTTTTTTTCCGGCCTACAAGTTCAGGGGTCATAATTTCATAGGTCATTGAATTTTTAAGGTAACCATCCTGATGTATTCCTGATTCATGAGAAAAAGCATTTTTTCCAACAATGGCTTTATTTGGCTGAACACCATATCCAATTATATTAGACAGCAAAGTAGAAGATTTATATATTTCTTCTGTTTTAATGTTTGTTTTTGCACCATAACGGTTATTCCGGACATGCATTGCCATAACTATTTCTTCAAGTGAAGCATTGCCTGCCCGCTCACCGATACCGTTAACAGTACATTCGATTTGCCTTGCGCCGGCCCTGACTGCCGCAAGCGAATTGGCAACAGCAAGCCCAAGGTCGTTGTGGCAATGCACTGAAATGATTGCTTTATCAATATTTTTAACTCTCTTGAACAATTCCGATATCATATTCTCATATTCATCCGGTACTGTATATCCGACAGTATCAGGGATATTAACAACGGTTGCCCCGGCATCAATTACAGCTTCAACTATTTCAGCGAGAAAACTAATCTCGCTTCTCGTAGCATCTTCTGCGCTCCATTCAATATCTTTACACAAAGACTTAGCATATTGAACCGAACTTACTGCCCGTTTAAGAATCTCATCAGGCGGCAGATTAAACTTATGCTTCATATGAATGGGACTGGTTGCAATGAAAGTATGTATTCTGTGTTTTTTAGCTTTTTTAACCGCATCATAAGCAGCCTTAATGTCTTTTTCAACACTCCTTGCAAGACCTGCAATAACAGGGCCTTCAACTTCGCCTGCTATTTTTTGTGAAGCTTCAAACTGAACAGGGCTTGAAACCGGAAAGCCGGCTTCAATAACATCTACACCGAGTTTAGCAAGTTGTTTTGCGAAAGTTACTTTTTCATCTATGCTCATTGAAGAGCCGGGAGATTGTTCTCCGTCCCTCAAAGTTGTATCAAATATATAAACTGTATCGTTATTCATAATAATTACTCCTAATTTATAATAAAGTATGATTTTTATCTATAGAAAAGATTTCTAAAAAATATTTGTTTGTAAATGTACTATTTATAAAGATAAGAGGAGAAATAGAGGTAGATATTTTTCATTTGGGCTGTAAATAAATTTAACACACATGTTTTTCTCCTTTATATAAATATATTATCGGTTTTTTTATAAAAAGTAAACACCTCTTAATATTTTTTTTGTTTTTTACTTGCAATAAAATTAATTATTATTTAAGGTATATTTATCAAGTATGAATAATATTTTAAGATTTTCGTGCATAATATATAGTAAAGATTAAATATAAAATAAAATTTAAAATATTATTAATTTAGGTTCAAAAAAGTAAAAAAATCATTGCTAAAAATATGGTTTTGATTATTATTTTACGTACGAACTTTTAAGGAAATTTAGAATAATTTATTGATGAACTACTAATAAAATTAATAGGACAAATCACCTCATTAGAATAGCAAATTTTAAAAAGAATTTTAAAAATGAGTTGAATTTACTTATAAATTCTATTAGTAATTCACAATCAGATTTTTTTAACAGAAATTTAAATAAATCGGATTAAAAAAATTTAAAACGGGAACAAGTATTAAGCTATGAGTGAAAATGATTTTGCAAAACTCCTTGAACAAAGTGAGCAACAAGAAATTGAAAAAGGCCAAATAGTAAAAGGAAAAATTCATCATATTACTGATGATACAGTTTTTATTGATGTCGGCTATAAATCTGAAGGAACTGTCAATATTGCAGAGTTTGATGAAGCTCCTGAAATAGGTGCGGAAATTGATGTTTTTATAGACAGACTTGAAGATTATTCAGGGAATATTATTGTAAGTAAAGCAAAAGCTGAAAAAATTCTAAATGAACAAAAAGTTCACGTTGCATATAAAGATAAGACTCCGATTCAAGGCAAAGTAATTTCATTAACTGAAACCAAGTCAAAAGATAAAAAAGGCGGATTTCTCGTTGATTTGGGAATTGGGAAAGATGCTTTTTGTCCATACTCACACATTGATATTGAAAAAGTAAAAGATGAAAATGATTATATAGGTAAAAAATTCGATTTTCAAATTTCAAGTATTGAAAGAAAAAATACCAAAATAGTTGTATCCAGAAAAAACCTGTTAATTGATAAAAAAGAAAAAGCTGTTGAAAGTTTCTTTGAAACCGTACAAGAAGATGAAATTTATGAAGGAAAAGTTAAAAACATTATTAAGCACGGTGCTTTTATTGAGCTTGTTCCTTTTGTAGACGGATTCTGTCATATTTCAGAATTAAGCTGGAAACGGGTAAAAAAACCGGAAGAAATAGTTAAAGTCGGTGATGAAGTAAAAGTTAAAGTTATCGGAGTTGAAAAAGATAAAAAGCGGGTTGATTTATCCATAAAAGCTTTACAAGCTGATCCATGGCTTGATTTTGACAATAATTATTTTGTTGAGGATGAAATTTCAGGAAGAGTTATTGACCTTAAAAATGCCGGAGCAATAATTGAAGTAGAGCAAGGGATTGAAGGATTTATACCCATTTCAGAAATTACATGGACAAAAAAAATAAAACATGCCAAAGAAGTGCTTTCTGTAGGCCAAAATGTTAAGGCTAAAATAATTAAGATAGATAAACAAGACCGAAATTTAATTTTAGGCATAAAACAATTACTAGATAATCCATGGGAAGAACTTGAAAAAAAATATCCCGTTGGTTCAAAAGTAGAAGGAAAAATAAAAAATATCACAAAGTTTGGCGCATTTATTGAGCTTGATAACGGAATAGACGGATTATTACATAAAAACGACTTAGATTGGAATCCTGAAAATGCTGATTTAAGCAATCTTAAAAAAGGCCAAACTGTTGAAGTTATGGTTCTAAATATTAATAAAAAAGAACAAACAATTTCATTAGGATTAAAACAATTAGAAGATAATCCATGGCAAGAGTATTTAAATAAACATCCGAAAAACAGTATAGTAACGGGTAAAGTAAAAGAATTAATGGAAATAGGCGCTGTTATAGAACTAGACGGGGACATCGAAGGTTTTATTCATGTTTCGGAAATCTGCAAAGAACGTATTGAATCCCCTGCTGAAAAATTAAAAGTAGGTGATGAACTTGAATTATTAATAACTGACGCTAACCTAAGAAAAAATAAAATATCGCTATCTGTACGCGCGCTTGAGAGAAAACTTGAAAATGAAGAAATCCAGAAATACACTCAAAGCGGTGGAAACGGCAAAGCCACTCTTGGGGAAATGATAGATTTTTCAAAGTTTAACATAAAAAAAGAAGCTAAAGATCAAAAAGAAGATAAAAAATAAACTTATATTCGGAAAATAATATTATGGCTAAAAAAAATATACAAACAAACGAAAAAGATAAAAATTATTCACTTCCAAAAGAAAATAAAGCAGAAGTAATGCTTAAAACCAGCTTTGAATGGATTGCAAAAAATCGTAGAAATATTTTAATAGCAATTATTGCGATTGTTGTGCTTTCCGGCGGATACCTTGCATACAAAATAATTTCTCAAAACAAGAAATATCAAATTGTTACAAGTTTTTTTAAAGCGAATAAAGAATATGCTCAAAAATTAAGAGAAGGCCGGTTTGATTTAAACTCAATTGGTAATACAATGAAAAAACTGAGAAAAATCACTGAAATGTCAAAATCAGTTGAAGAAAGTTTATTAGCAAGATATTTTCTAGGTATTCTTCACTATAATATTGGATTAAATCAAAACAAAAGAGACCAATTTTTTAAAGCTAGAGATTATTGGCAGATTGTTGCTGAACATTCTGATTTTGAGTTTGCACCACAATGTTTATTAGCGCTTGGGTCGGCTTATGAAGAATTAAACAAAGCAAACCATTACAGGCGGGCAATTGACTTTTACAACGTAGTAATAAAAAGATATCCGTCAACAATACACAGTTTTAGAGCAATGTATAAAAAAGGTATTTGTTATTTAAAAATGAACAAAAAAGACCTTGCAGTCTCAACTTTTAAACGTATTCCCAAGCATCTACCCGGTGATAAAGCAGCGCGCAGAGAAAACTTATACTACAGTATGGCTCAATACTATATTATAACTTATGATAAAAAATAGACCATGATTAAAATAATAAATAAAACTGAATTCATTAACTATCTTAATCAACGTGAGATATTAAATTTTGATTTGGAAGAACTCGTTAAAGGTATTATTAACAACGTAAAACAGAACGGCGACGAGTATATTATCTCATTAGCAAAAAAATTTGATAAAGTTGAAAATGATAATTTCTCTCTCGTTGTCTCAGAACAAGAAATCGACAAGGCATTTGAAACTATCGACCAGGAACTAATTGAAGTATTTAAACAAGCCAGAGAAAATATTTATGAATATCACCTTAATCAAAAACAATTATCATGGAATTATTTAAGAAATAATACTATTCTCGGACAGTTTGTTAAGCCTCTTGAAAAAGTAGGTTTATACGTTCCCGGCGGCTTAGGATACTACCCCTCAAGCGTTTTAATGAATGCAATTCCCGCGGAAGTCGCGGGGGTTAAGGAAATATACTTAACTACTCCTCCAAAACCCGATGGAAGTATTGACCCAAGCGTTTTGGTATGCGCGAGGCTTTGCGGAGTTAAAAAGGTTTTTAAAACAGGCGGGGCACAGGCAGTAGCCGCGTTCACTTATGGAACAAAAACCATACCCAAAGTTGATAAAGTTACAGGCCCGGGCAATATGTATGTAACGCTTGCAAAAAAAATACTGTTTGGATTAATTGACATTGATTCTATAGCTGGGCCTTCAGAAGTTATGATACTCGCTGATGAGAACTCTAATCTGGAATATATTGTACATGATTTTTTTGCGCAAAGCGAACACTCAGAAGATGCTCAAAGCGTTTTACTTCTACCGGATAAAAATACTGCGGGAAAATTCAATAAACTGCTGGAGAAAAAACTGCAAGAATCCGAGCGTAAAGCAATACTTGAAAAATCTCTTAAAGAAAACGGAATGATAGTAATCTATGATGATTTAGAAACCGCGTTTGAATGTATTAATGGTTATGCTCCCGAACATTTACAAATAATTCCGGATTTAAGCTATGATACGGTTTTTAAAAACGTAAATAATGCCGGTGCAATATTCTTAGGAGAGTATACACCAGTACCTGTTGGAGATTATTTTGCGGGAACAAACCATACTCTGCCTACAGGGGGAACAGCAAAATTTTCAAGCCCGCTAGGTGTATATGATTACGTTAAATATATAAGCGTTGTTAAATACTCAAGAAACGATTTTCTTGAAATAAAAGATAAAATATCAAAGTTTGCCAGACATGAAAATTTCTTCGAACACGCTAAATCTGTTGAAGTAAGAGAATAGCATGGAATAATATTATGGATTTCCAATTTGCAATCTCTTTATTAATAAAACGTTATAAACTTAACCTTAAAAAAAATATCTCATCAAACTTTCTAGATAAAATATCTATAAACAAGCTTGACGGACTTCTCATCGCATGTCTAATAACCAACCTTGAAACAGATATTGAAAAAGATATTATTAACTTTTTCATTGATAATAAAAATGAATTTGTTATAAATAATCTAAATATACTTGGCCGGGGATTGAGTTTTATTGTCAGCGGCAAAAATCCATCAAAGGGATTTGAATTTTTAAGGATGACCGGATTATTGGAAATCTACTATGGCTGGCTTTTCAAATGTTACGGAGTTGAACAAAACGAATATCACGCGCATGATGTATATTATCACCTAGTTTATTCCTGTGACGCCGCGGTAAATGAACAGCCAATAAGGCTTTCAGCTTTATTCCACGATTCAGGAAAAGTTAAAGCAAAGAGAAAAATAAACACCGGAGAAGATGAAAAAGAAGTATTTTACAATCACGAAATAATAGGGGCAACAATAACGTATAAAACATTAAAAACGCTCGGTTTTGATATTTCTATTTGCAAACAAGTTAGTAAACTGGTAAGAAACCATATGTTCCATTATACTGATGACTGGAGCGACAGTGCGGTAAGAAGGTTTATTAAAAAAGCAGGGAATAATATGAATAATTTATTTAAACTACGTGATGCAGATAGAAAAGGTAACGGTAAACGTATCAGCACACCCGCGAAAATAAAGGAATTTAAAAAACGTATAAATAAAGTTATTGAATATGATAAACGTTTAACTGTCAAAGATTTGGATATTAACGGCAATCATATCATGAAAAAGTTAGATCTGGAGCCGGGACCGGTACTCGGAAAAATTTTAAGATATTTACTTTTATTAGTTGAAGAAAATCCTGAATATAATAATTTTGATATTCTACTAAAAGAGGCCGTAGAATATTATGATAAACAAATTAACAAATAGTTTTTAAAAATGAAAACCGAATTTTCCGCCTAAACCGAATTTATCCAAAGAACGCCTAAAAATAATTAATTCACGGTATACATTATAAAATATACTTATTTCAAAAAAAATACCCGAACTTGCGAATCCGGTATTTTTATATCCTAATGCAAGTTTTCCCCCTAAAACGAAGCTTTGCGAATTACTTATTTCAATTGTTTCACCGGTGCGTGCCAAATTGATACGTATTAGGTAATAGAAAAAACTTTTGTTTATATAAGTTCTGTATCTAACTTTCGGTTTTCTAATAATATTTAGATTATTAGGCAGTTTCTTATCGCTTGGATTTTCAATATCCGCATTATTATCAAGTGTAGAGTTATTTTTTTCAGTTTCTGATTTTTCAGTTAAATTATTAATTTTAATTTTTTGCTTTACGTTACCGAAACTATTTTTAATTTTTACTCTTTTTCTCGTTATGGTTTTATGAAATTTATTTCTATATTCAAAAAATATTTCAGAAAAGAAATCCCTTTTAGCATAATATTCAAACCCTATATTATATTTCTCAAAAACATTTTCCCACCTAAAAACTATACCATACTCATTAAAATGCGGATAAATAATGGAGCCGGTTACTACTCTTCCTGCATTTTTAACATATTTTTCAAATTTTAAAGTCAATAAATTTTCATTCATTGTTACTTTTTTAGTATCAGAAGAAAAAGCTACAACGCTTTGAAATGAAAAAAGATGTACATCGAGTATATATAAACCAATGACGGGTAAAACAGTAAATTTTTCCCTTTCCGTATAAATCATATATAATGGATTTCCGTTTTCATCTTCAGAAATACCTTCAATATTCCGGGTATCTCTTTTAGCATTTTTTAATTTCTCAATTGAAAATATTAATCCTGTTTGTATCATAAAAAATTTCCAAATTCTTATATCAGCACCGGTATAAATATCAAAAATATAACCATAGTTTAATCTGCTGAATTGCGGATATCCATCATCACGATCAGCAACAGTGGTTCCCGAACCATTCTTTTTAGTATCCAAACTAAAACGGTTTAAAGAAAACAAACCGTAATAATTCAAGATAAAATAAGTTGTAATAATTCTGCTAAGTTTAATTTTTCCATCTAGTTCGGCGAGTAAAATGAAGATATTATCATCTCCGGCTACTGTTTCAATTTCATAAGGAATGAAAAATTTCGAATTAACTCCGAGATAAATGTTTGTGTATTCAGGAGAGCTTAATCTTTTATAAGCTTCAAGCGTATTAATACTTCGCCGGCCTTCATCCAATAACTCTGAACGGGTAAAATCGGCTGTGTAAGCTATACAGGTTAGTAAAATGAGATATAGGGTTAATATCTTGCTCATGAAATTAATTAACAAAATAATTTACAGGTTTAACGGAATATTCCGCTAAACCTGCTGAAATTAAATATATTTAAGTTTTTTAGCTTGTTTTCTTAATTCTTCTTTATGATCAGGATGAGCAATCTCAATTAAGTTCAATGCACGTCTACGTACATCCCGGCCACGTAAGTAAGCAACTCCGTTTTCAGTTACAACTAAATCAGTATTAGCTCTATGCAATGTTACAGCAGAGCCTTCAGGCAGCATAGGAACTATTGAACTAATTGTTCCTTTTTTAGCAGTTGATGCACACGCTATAATTGATTTTCCTTTTCCACCTCGTGTAGCTTCTTTTGCGCCCATAGCAGTGTCAAATTGTCCGCCTGTTCCGGAGAACTGGACAGGGCCTAAAGATTCGCTGGCAACCTGGCCTGTTAAATCAACCATCAAACAGGTATTAATTGAAACCATTTTATTATTTTTGGCAACCCACTTAGGGTCATTTACCCATGCGCCGCGGTGTATTTCAACAGCCATATTATCATGAATGAAATCGTATAATTTCTGGCTGCCTAAAGCGAACGTACAAATAAACTTATCCTTGAAGTAGCTTTTTGCCGCATTTGTAATTGTACCGTCCAAGTATAAATCAACCATAGTATCAACGAACATTTCAGTGTGAACACCTAAGTTCTTTTTACCTTTAAGCGCCATAGCAGCAGCATTAGGAATACCTCCGATACCAAGCTGAATTGTTGATTCATCCTCAACAACACTGGCAATGTATTCCCCTATTTTCATATCCCTTTCACTCGGAGCTGCTTCGGGTAATTTAGGGATGTCAACGTGATTTTCAAAAAAGAAATCAATATTACGGATATTAACATGAGTATCACCTAAACATCTTGGCAGATTTTCATTTACTTCCATAATTACTAAATCAGCGTTTTCTACCATTTCTTTTTCATAAACCAAACTTGTTGATAAACATACATGCCCTGTATGATCAGGAGGTGTACATGTACCAACGAAAATGTTAATTTTACGCCAATCAAGTACATCCAAACCGGCTCTATGTAAATGGTTTGGTAAGAAAGAAACGGTATCAAGCCCTGTTTTAATTGAAGCTCTAGCGCCTGCAGAGTGAAACCATGAAATTAACCTAAAACGGCCTTCCATTTCAGGTAACATGAAAAACGGATGGTCTTTCATGGGTAAACACATATAAACATCAACGTTTTCAACATCTTTTGCAATAGTGTGTAATTGAGAATTAAAACCCATTGGTTCACTTGCCGTCATGGCAGAGACAATACAGTCATTTGATTTTACTTTAGATAAAGCTTCTTCTAAAGTAATTAATTTACTTTTATAGATCTCTTGAAACATCTTCTTCATAAAATATCTCCATATAAAAAAATAGCTTATTTTAGTCTAATTTATTTTTACATGTTACCCTTATATTATCAAGTTATTTTTATTTTTTATTGAAAAATATATAAATCGATATAAATACGTCCATAAACGAAAGTTAATAAACAACGAAAAAAAATAATAAATTCAAAGTTAATAAATTTAACTCTAACTGTTTTTACTTGACATATTCTTACATATTCATAAATTTATACACTAAACAAATTAACGGAGTAAAATAATGCCATTTATTGAAAATATCACAGCAAGAGAAATTTTAGATTCAAGAGGAAACCCTACAGTAGAAGTCGATATTATGACATCATCAGGAGCATTCGGACGAGCATGCGTTCCTTCAGGCGCGTCAACAGGTGAACATGAAGCTGTTGAGCTTAGAGATAATGATAATTCACGTTATCTTGGAAAAGGTGTTGAAAAAGCAGTAGATAACGTAAAAAAGATTATATCTGAAAACTTAATAGGAATAGACGTTCGAAAGCAGGCTTTCATTGATAATTTAATGATAGAATTGGACGGAACTCCAAATAAATCAAAACTAGGCGCAAATGCTATTCTCGGTGTTTCAATGGCAGCGTGTAAATCAGCATCAAATTATTGCGGCCTGCCTTTATACAGATATATGGGTGGGATTTCAGCCAAAATGCTTCCTGTTCCCATGGCTAATATTATTAACGGCGGGGCACACGCGGATAATAATGTGGATATTCAAGAGTTTATGGTAATGCCTGTTGGTGCTGATTCTTACAAAAACGGCATTAGAATGATTGCGGAGATATTTCATAACTTAAAAAAGGTGCTAAAATCCAAATCTTATAATACCGCGGTTGGAGACGAAGGCGGTTTTGCTCCAAATTTAAAATCAAATGAAGAAGCAATTGAAGTTATTTTAGAAGCAGTAGAAAAAGCCGGATACAAACCTGAAGCAGATATTTACATTGCAATTGATGCGGCATCCAGTGAATTTTTTGATAAAAAAGCGAATAAATACGTTTTTAAAAAATCAGACGGTAGAGAATTAACAAGCGCGCAAATGGCTGATTTCTGGGCTGATTTATGCGATAAATACCCTATTATTTCAATAGAAGACGGTATGGATGAAAATGACTGGGAAGGTTGGAAAAGTTTAACTGAAAAACTCGGTGATAAAGTTCAATTAGTAGGTGATGATTTATTCGTTACAAATACAGATAGGCTTTATAAAGGAATTAGTAAGGGGATTGCTAATTCAATATTGATTAAAGTTAATCAGATAGGTACGCTCACGGAAACGTTTAACGCAATTAATCTCGCTCAAATGTATAATTATACACCGGTTATATCTCACAGGTCAGGTGAAACCGAAGATTCAATAATTGCTGATATAGCCGTTGCTACTAACGCGGGTCAGATAAAAACCGGTTCAGCTTCGCGTACTGATAGAATTGCAAAATATAATCAATTATTAAGAATTGAAGAAGACCTTGGAATTACTGCTTCTTATTTAGGCAAGCAAAGTTTCTTCAATATTATTAAGTAATGAAAAAAGTATGTATATTATTAATTATTTTTTTTCTAAGTTCGGTTAACTATACGCGGAATATTAGTAAAGTAACGGGTAAAATTAAGTATTTTTCATTTTCAAAAAAAATATTTTATTATATAAAAAAAAATAATTTTAAATCTTATTTGAATAATCACGTTATCAATATTAAAAACTTTAAAAAGATTAGCAAAACTATTGAAAAAAAGATTGATAAACAATTTAGTTGGCAAAATTTGGCGTCAAAATTAATCTCTTTTACTGCTAGGTTCAAAAAACACAGAAAAAAATACATCATGCGTACTAAAACTAATTTTAAAAATACCCGTTCCCTGCTTCCCGGAAAATGGAAAATGACAAAGTTCATATCCTCTGGAATTACGAATTTCTATTTTGAAGACGGTTTATTAAAAGCGGACATAAATATTTATTTTAGTTTGAATAATAATTTTTTCTCAATAACTCTAAATAGAGTAATATTACTATACAACGTATTATTCTTTGCGAGCGAGAAAATAAGTAAACCTGAATTTCTTTTTAAAATATGTACAACAAATTAAAAAAACCGTCTTTTTTAAAGGCGGTTTTTTATTTATTTTAAAATATAATTACGATTGGCGTTTTTCACGTACAATGTCTTTTACTTTCATTAAACGCGCTAAAGTTGACCTTTCATTTTCATCGAGTTTCATTTTCACGAATTTAATGGTTTCTTGAAGGTTTGGCATCAAAATATATTCAAGGGCATTTACACGCCTTCGAGTACGGATTATTTCTTCTGCCAATTCAATTACGGATTTTTCAACTTCCGCAAGCCGGACTAATTTTTTTAAAATCTCAGCAAATATCTGTATCGCATTATCAAGCTCAACTGAAGTTTCAGTATAACCGTAACAAACAGGATCACCCCCTGCTTTTAGTTCAAAAGTAGGAACACGTAAGTTCATAATAGCTTTTTGCCCCGGAGTTAGATGCATTTCCATACTCGGTATCATTATAGCTTCTTCAAGTTCTTCCTCAGGCATTACAGCTTTAGCAATGAGAAAACTGCTGTATGCTTTAGAAAGTTCCTCTTCAACTGAAATTCTTAGTTCCCTGTTTTCATGTACAATCTCAATAAATCTTTGAACAAGCTCATCCTGTTTACCTTTAAGCAGTTTATGACCGCGGGCAGCAAGCTTAAGCCGCTTTTTAAGGTTCATAAGCTCCATTCTATTGGGATTTACTTTAATTACAGCCATATATATCTTTTTCCTTTAAGTAACTTTATAATCCTATTTATTGTAATCTTCTTTAAATTTTGGCATAAACTCATCAAGATATTCTTTACGGATACGTTTTAACTCTACCGTAGGTAACATAGATAGAAGCTTCCAGCCTAAATCTAAAGTGGCCTCAACCTCACGGTTTTCATAAGGGCCCTGATTTATATATTCCTGTTCAAATTTATCAGCAAAAGCGTAAAAAAGCTTATCCATCTCACTTAATGCTTCCTTACCTAAAATCTGCTCTAATTGGCGCGCGTCCAAACCACGAGAATACGCTGCTGTTAACTGGTTGTATAAGTCAGAATGGTCTTTTCTGGTTTTGCCTTTTCCTACACCCTTATCTTTTAACCTTGACAATGAAGGTAATACACCAACCGGCGGATAATATCCTGAACGGTGTAAATCTCTATCAAGTACTATCTGTCCTTCGGTAATATATCCGGTTAAATCCGGTATTGGGTGAGTTTTATCATCCTCTGGCATTGTTAAGATAGGTATCTGGGTTACAGAACCTTCAGCTCCCTGAATACGCCCTGCTCTTTCATATAAAGTAGAAAGGTCAGTATAAAGATAACCAGGGAAACCTCTACGGCCAGGTACCTCATTTCTCGCTGCTGATATTTCGCGTAAAGCCTCACAGTAGTTTGTCATATCTGTAAGAATAACGAGAACGTGCATATTTTTTTCATAAGCTAAATACTCTGCGGCAGTTAATGCCATACGAGGAGTAGAAATCCTCTCAATAGCAGGGTCATCAGCTAAGTTAACAAAAAGCACGGTTCTTTCAATAGCACCGGTTTTTCTAAACTCATTTATAAAGAATTCGGATTCCTCAAATGTAATACCCATTGCCGCAAATACTACAGCGAACTGTCCGGCTGCTCCACCTAATACTTTTGCCTGTCTGGCAATCTGGGCAGCCATCTCGTTGTGCGGTAAACCGTTACCTGAGAAAATAGGCAATTTTTGTCCGCGTACAAGTGTATTTAAACCGTCAATTGAAGAAATACCTGTTTGAATAAATTCGTTTGGATATAATCTTGAATGCGGATTAATCGGTAAACCGCTGATATCAAGGCGTTTCTCGGGTAATATTTCAGGCCCGTTATCTATAGGCCTGCCCTGCCCGTCAAATACACGGCCAAGGATATCTTCGGATACAGGCAACTCTATACCTTTTCCCATAAACCTCACGGAAGTACCCACTGTGCCTACACCGCTTGAACCTTCGAAAAGCTGAACTAGAGCTTTATCTTCGTTACATTCAAGTACACGGCCTCTGCGTATTTCACCTGATGATAGTTTAATCTCAACAAGCTCTTCGTATTTTACACCTTCAACGTCTTCTACAAGCATTAAAGGCCCTACTATTTCTTTTACGGTTTTATATTCTTTTACCATAATTAATCCTCTATTTTTTATTATACTAAAGCGTCTATATCATTTGATATTCTTTTACCAATATTATCAAATTCTGCTTCACATTTATCTTCTTCAATGTATCTGAAACGTGCGATTACTTCACGAACATCTAAATCTATTATGGGTTGTATCTCAACACCACGCTGCAACGCATTATTTGAATCATGATGAAATTGTCTAACTAATTTAAGCAGCATCAAGTCTTTCTCAAATGAAGAAAAAGCATCAATTTCATGGAAAGCGTTTTGATGTAAAAAGTCTTCTCTAAGACTTTTTGCTGTTTCCATAATAAGTCTATTTTCTGAAGATAATTCATCAAGGCCAACGAGCTGTACAATTTCCTGAAGCTCATTTTCTTTCTGTAAAATCTCAACTGCAAAATCTTTTAGCTCAATCCAGTCTTCAGATATATTTTCTAAATAATAATCTTTTAAGTTTTCATGATAGAACGAATAAGAAGTATTCCAGTTAATAGCGGGAAAATGTCTTTGATACGCTAAGTTTGCATCAAGTGACCAGAATACTTTTACTACGCGCAAAGTAGCCTGTACTACAGGGTC
>CALGPD010000373.1 GCA_937960625.1 uncultured Spirochaetia bacterium
TGCATATCTCCTAGATGTTTATATTATACATTTATACTTAGTTTTCCGTTAAGTACTAACTTTATTTGCTCAAAAAAAAAACAATACTAAATACTATTTCCTAAAGAAGATTTTAATGATTTGGGGTAATATTGACGAATTCTTCGTTGACTATATATTTAACATTTTACGGATTTCTTCAAGCTTTCCGTCAGAAAAGTCATGATTTACAATACTATTAAATGAAACAGCAATGTAATAAACATCGTCTTCGTATTGATATTCCGTGCGCACAACGAATGCTTCAACAATAAAAGATTCCGTAAAACCGGGTAAAGGCATTTTTAAATGGACATTTATTTTAGAAAAAGAAGGAATCTCATGCTTGCATTCGATTAGCATTCCGCCCGTACCGAATTTTTCAAGCCCATCCTCAATAAATATTCCGCCATGAGAAAAGTTTATTGTCCTTGCTTCAAACTTATCTCCAATATTCACAGTCGATATTTCAGAAGTATAAACAACCTCAACAGAGATTGGCAGGTTGACCATAACACGTTCACATTTTCGTTTTTCGTCAATATCTTCACTTTTCTTCTTATTAAACATCTGAAGCTCCCGATTTGAATTTCACCGATACAATAAAAACGATTATATCGTGTAATAAACAAAAATGTCAACCAAAAAAGTAAATATTAAAAAAATATTAAGAAAAAAAGATAAAAAGATATGTGCAAAATTTATTTAAAAACATTTATATAAACTTTTCGTTTATTCCAGATATAAATCTATATGAAATATTTAAAGAAAACCGGTAATTTTAAGAAACTAATGCAAGCATAATTCCCGCTGCGATTGCAGAACCGATTACTCCGGCAACATTAGGCCCCATAGCATGCATTAATAAATAATTTTGAGGGTTTTCATCCTGCCCTACTTTTTGGGCTACCCGTGCTGCCATAGGCACTGCGGATACACCCGCCGCACCGATTAAAGGGTTAATTGGATGTTTCTTTGAAAAATAATTCATTATTTTCGCAAATATAACACCGGTCATGGTTCCAACTGCAAACGCAAGAAGGCCTAAAGCTATAATTGCCAAAGTTTTAGCTGTTAAAAATTTTGCAGCTTCCATTTTTGCTCCAACACAAATTCCAAGAAAAATCGTTGTTATGTTGATTATTTCATTTTGCGCAGCTTTTGCAAGGCGTTCGGTTACACCGCTCTCCCTTAAAAGGTTGCCAAACATCAGCATGCCTACCAAAGGCACAGCTTCCGGTATAAATAAGGAAGTTAAAATGATTATTGAAATTGGAAACAATATTTTAACCCGTTTAGATACGGGTTTAAGCTGTTCCATTTTTATTCTACGCTCTCTTTTTGATGTAAACAACCTCATAATTGGCGGCTGTATTATAGGTACAAGTGCCATGTATGAATAAGCTGCTATGGCAATAGGACCAAGTAAATCAGGCGCAAGTTTACTCGTTGTATATATCGCAGTAGGCCCGTCAGCGCCGCCGATTATTCCAATACTACAAGCTTGTTTAAGTGTAAAATCTAAAGCCGGAGAAACGTATTTTAATAGTAAAGCACCCAGCAATGTTGTAAAAATTCCGAATTGCGCGGCCGCTCCCAAAAAAAACGTTCTGGGATTAGCTAACAATGGCCCGAAATCTGTTAGTGCACCGACACCGAGAAAAATAATCAAAGGAAAAACTCTGCTTTCAATTCCAACATCGTAGATCATACGAATGAATCCCCCTTCATTCATAACTCCAAGAACGGGGATATTTGTTAATATTGCTCCCATACCGATTGGAATTAATAATAGAGGCTCATATCCTTTGGTAATCGCGAGTATTATTAAAAATACTCCAATACCCATAACTAGAATCTGCTTCCAATTTAAATGCATTAATCCCATAGAATCAGCAAACTTTTTCCATCCCGAACTAACTGATAATTCCTGTGATGAAAATGCGGGAACGGCTATAAATAATACTGCAATAAGTATTATTATATATGTTAAGAATTTTTTATTCATATCAATACCGCCCCTTTCATTATTGGGTCTGACTAATAGATACCATTACAGCACCGATTTCAATTTTATCATTTGTTTTAACATTTACTGAACTAATAACACCGTCTATTGGTGAAGTAATATCATTCATCATTTTCATGGCTTCAATAACTAAAATCTTCTCGCCTGCTCTTACCTGTTGGCCATCAGTAACGAGAACATCAATTACGACACCCGGAAGTTCAGATTTAATATCTATTGCTTCGCCTGTACTTTTTGCTGCAGGCGCAGGGGCTTTTGTTTGTTTTACACTTTTAGAAGAACTTACATGTTCCGCTGAAATATCCCCTTCTGAAACCAAAACTTCAAAAGTTTGGCCTTCAACTTTTACGTTATATTTATAAACATCAGTTTCATTACTTTGTTTAGATTTTGGAGTTTCCGGTTTTTTATGCAGTTTTTCTTTAAACTTATAAAGTTCGCCATTTTCTCTTGCTTCAAAAAACGGCATACTTGCTTTAGGAAACATTGCATAAATAATTTTATCTTCTTCATTCTTTAAGTACGGAATATTCTCCTTGTTAATTTTCGGAAATTCAGGGTCCAAAGTATCAGCAGGACGCACAGTAATAATTTCTTCATCGCCTAATGCCTTTTTTCTTATTTCCTCATTAACGTCTGCAGGCGGACGGCCATACATACCTTTTAGATAAAGCTTTGATTCTTCAGGAATAACTTTATACCGTTCTCCTGAGATAACATTCATTACTGCCTGTACACCAACAATCTGGCTTGAAGGCGTTACCAACGGAGGATAACCGAAATCTTTTCTTACTTTTGGTATTTCTTCCATTACAGCATCGTATTTATCAAGAGCATTCATTTCTTTTAACTGATTATTCAAGTTGGAAAGCATTCCTCCCGGTACCTGCGCGGTTAATACCCTTGCATCAACTCCGTTAAAACCGGTTTCGTATGATTGATAATTTTCTTTCCTAACTTGTTCTATATGAGACGCAATAATTTTAAGTTTAGCAGGATCGAGGCCGGTATCACGGTCTGTTCCTTTAAACATTGCAACAAAAGTTTCAACAGCGGGCTGGCTTGTTCCCATTGAAATTGTTGATATTGCACAATCTATAATGTCAACTCCTGCTTCAGCAGCCTTCATATACATAGCAACGGAAAAACCCGTTGTAGAATGCGTATGAAGATGGATAGGGAGTTTAACTTCATCTTTTAATCTTTTTGTTAAATCATAAGCAGTTAGAGGGTCTAACAAACCTGCCATATCTTTAATGCAAATTAAATCACTTCCCATATCTTTTAACTGTTTTCCAAGCTTAATATAGGAATCAATTGTATGAACAGGGCTCGTTGTATAACAAATACAACCTTCTGCTTTTTTATTGTTTTTCTTAACCCTGTTTATTGCAAACTCAACGTTTCTTGGGTCGTTCAAAGCGTCAAAAACCCTAAATATATCCATTCCACGGTCAGCAGCATGGTCAACAAATGAAGCAACCAAATCATCAGCATAATGCCTGTAACCAACACAATTTTGGCCTCTTAATAACATTTGAAACGGAGTATTTTTAATATATTTTTTTAAAGTAGTAATTCTTTCCCATGGGTTTTCTCCGGTAAACCTGATACAGGAATCAAAAGTCGCACCGCCCCACATTTCAACAGAGTAATATCCTACACTGTCAATAGTTTCACAAATTTCAATCATATCGTCAGTGTGCATTCTCGTTGCTAATAAAGATTGATGAGCATCTCTTAATGTAGTTGAAGTAATTTTTAAAGGATTTTTAGCCATTTTTTCCCTCTATCTTTTTTTATGATGATGTAACACGGCAATAATACCGGCTTTTTTTAATAAATTTTGTTTTGCCGGCAAAATAGCCGGTTTCTTAGGTTTAATTTTTGAGTCAACATAAATAACAATTTTCATAAAGAAAAACATAATAGTCAATATTGAAAATACGCCTCCCATGCCTAAAAGCAAGAGAACAAGACCGTTTGTAATATCCATGTTAACTCCGAAATTATCAAAAATTGTTAGATTTTTTCTGATTACAAAATTCATAAAAAAAGAAATAAAAATCAAGGCAAAAAGGCAAAAATCGTACCAATCTTAAAAATATTTCTTAAATATTAACTTTTTTTGTTTTTATTGAATAAATTGAACTACTTGAATACCCTGTCCACACTTCTATATTGCAATGCTTCCATTATATCTTCATCAAATATTTTTTCTCTTTTCTGTAAATCTGCAATTGTTCTTGCAACGCGTAAAACCTTATCGTAAGCACGGGCACTCATCCCCAGTTTATCCATAGACATCTTGAGTATATTTTTAGAAGAATCAGTCAATGTACAAAATCTTTCTATCATTCTTCTCGGCATTTCACTATTTGATTTAATTTTAGTTCCTGAAAAACGTTTAGTTTGTATTTCTCTGGCAATCATAACATTATTTTTAATTTCTAAAGAATCCATTGTTTTCGGCGCTTCAGCCATGTCATTAAAACTAACCTTAGGAACTTCAATTTGAATATCAATCCTGTCAAGAATGGGTCCGGATATTCTATGAACGTAATTTCTTATTTTATCCTGAGTACATTTACACGTTATCTCCGGATGATTAAAATATCCGCACGGGCATGGATTCATTGATGCAACGAGCATAAAATTAGCAGGAAAGGCAACTGTTCTTTCAGCCCTTGAAATTGTTACCAGCCTATCCTCAAGAGGCTGCCTTAAAGTATTTAAAACGTTTTTTTTAAACTCGGGAAATTCATCGAGAAATAAAACTCCTCTATGAGCCAATGATACTTCTCCCGGTTTAGGATTAATGCCTCCCCCTATAACCGCAGCATCCGAAGCAGTATGATGCGGGCTGCGGAATGGCCGCTTTTTAATCAACCGGTTTTTATATAAAAGGCCGGAAACAGAATATATTCTCGTTATTTCTATTGCTTCGTCCAAGGATAGTTCCGGTAAAATAGTGGGAATTCTTTTTGCTATCATTGTTTTACCTGAGCCGGGAGGCCCAACCATTAAAATGTTATGATTACCCGCAGCCGCAATCATTACACCGCGTTTAGAAAAAGCCTGCCCTCTTACTTCAGAAAAATCGAGATTATAAACACCGTTGTTAAAATCCGGTGTTGTGATATCGATTGGTTTAAAATGCCCGTTTGTTGATAACAGATATGAAACAACTGAACGCAAATCTTTCATGGGATAAATTTTAATTTCGGGAATAACAGAAGCTTCTTCAGAGTTCTCCTCAGGAATAATAATTTTTTTATATCCTAATTTTTTTGCCTTAATAATAATAGATAAAATGCCTTTTACAGCCCTTAAATTGCCGTCAAAGGATAGTTCACCGATGAAGAGTGTATCATCAAATTTTTCTACCGAAACCATACCGGCGGCGGATAAAATTCCCAGCGCAATTGGAAGGTCAAAAAACGCGCCTTCTTTTTTTATATCAGCCGGAGCAAGATTAACGGTTATTTTTTTTATTGGAAAAGAAAATCCTGAATTAATAATTGCAGCTTTAACCCGTTCTCTAGCTTCTTTAACAGTAGTAGAAGGCAATCCCACGATACCAAAAAACGGCAGTGCCCTTTCAAAATGAATTTCAATTTCAACAATAAATGCATTAATACCGAATAATGATGCGGAAAATATTTTTGAATACATATTTTTTTCCTATAAAAATAAATTTTGATTATAATCAACTAGAAATTGCAAATTTTCTTATAAAACTAAAAAAATATTAATTGCTTTTATATTTTTTTTAAATTAAGATAGTTATGAATGATTGATTTCGGAGTATTATTTAAAGAGGTTTGAACGTGAGTGAAGTATTTTTTAATGTTGATATAAAAAAAGAAGAAGAGTTTCTACTCGTTTCAATAGAAGGAAAACTTGTTTTCCCGGAAGCAGACCATGCAGAAAATACAATAACAAATGAAATTCGTAAAAATAATTCTGATGTTATTTTCAATTTTCAAAAATGTGATTTTATTGCATCATCAGGTTACGCAATATTTATCCGTATAAAAAAAGAATGTGATGAAAAAAAATTAAAAATAGCTTTTGCTAATTGTCAGGAAAATGTTAAACGCGGATTTTTCGTAATAGGTTACCAGAATATCATAAAGTTTTTTGATACATTTGAAGAAGCTAAAGATTATCTTAGAAAATAGTTTTTTAAACCGTTTTTTTTTATTATAACATATAGTATTTCATATTTTACCTCCAAGCTTATTGACTTTTTCTTTGTTATTTGGTTATTTTATATAAAGTTACACAATCTTACATTAGTATGAAGAGATGTTTATAAAATTTAAAAATCGACATTTGGGTTAATACCCATTTACATTATATAATTTGACAAAAGGAATAAGGATACTTTTGAACACACAGGATAAAACGAAAAAACAGGAAGGACTTGAAAACGAAGAAGAACTCTGGATTGAGTATAAAAAGACTCATGATATTAAAATAAGAGACATTCTCGTTACTCAATATGCTCCGCTTGTCAAATACGTTGCAGGAAAAGTTGCAATTGGTATGCCTCAAAATATTGAATTTGATGATTTAGTCGGATATGGTACATTCGGATTATTAGATGCCATAGAAAAATACGACCCTTCAAAAAAGGTCAAATTCAAAACCTATGCAGTAACCAGAATAAGAGGCGCGATATACGATGAGCTTAGAAGTATAGATTGGGTTCCCAGAAGTATTAGACAAAAAGCAAAAGAAGTTGAAAATACAATAGGTTATCTTGAAAATAAATTAGGCCATGCGCCTAAAGACGAAGAAATAGCAGCTGAATTAAATATCAGCTTGGAAGATTTTCACAACTTATTATTAAAACTCAGTGCAACGTCCTTAATATCAATAAATGATTCTTATTTTATGGGAGACGATTCGGATAAAGTTTCAATTGCGGAAACAATAGAGAGTCCAAGCTCTTTAAAACCCGATGTTATAGTTGAAAAAGAAGAAGTTAAGAAATTAATTATTTCTACAATTGAAAAACTGCCCGATAAAGAAAAAAAGGTTTTAATTCTTTATTATTATGAAGATTTAACACTTAAAGAAATAGGTGAGGTGTTAGAAGTAACAGAGAGTAGAGTCAGCCAATTGCATACAAAAGCAATTATGCGTCTCAAACACCATATGACAAATTTACAATCAAACCTTTTTCATTAAAAGGAAATAAAAATAAAGAAGGTTGAGCAGTTATGCCTTCAATAGATGACTTAAAAAACAATTTACAATCAAAAAAAGCCGGTTTGGGCGATTTAAAAGATAAGCTAAAACAAAAAGGAACAACGAAAAAACCGCCTAAACAACAAAAAAAACCCGGCACCGGACAAAATCAGATTAAAGTTGAGGGAGAAACCATAGATGATTGCCTTGATCAGGCAGCAACTATTTTAGGGGTTTCCCGTATCAATCTCGATTATGATATTATTCAAAAAGGGAAAACCGGTTTTCTTGGAATGGGAAAAACTCCATTCGTTCTTAACGTATTTGTGGAAAACGAAATTGACCCATCAGGATTAACGTCTTTTGAGGAAGATGTTGAAGATTTTGAACCCGAGATAGAATTTGAAGAAATTAAAAAAGACGGCGAAGCCAGAGTTATTGTAAGAAAAACGGGTATATTCTTAAAAGTTTCCGAACCGCAAAAAGGCGGGCAAACAGTCACACTTGAAGACGCAAGAACCGAGCTGGCAAGAAAAGGAATTCAAAACTATGAATTAGCGCAGGTTGCTAAAATAGTAAAAAAAGCCAAAAATAAAGAAGAAAAAATCGGCAAATGGATTCCAAACCCTCAATATGATTCAAAGCAGGTTTTAGAGATTTCAGATAACCAGATGAAGGCAATGGTAACTGTTACAGCGCCTATTTTATCAGGTAGGCAGCTTGAACCTGAAGAAATTGTCGATTTACTCCAAAACAACGGTGTAGTTTACGGTATTAAACATGACAAAATAAAAGCTATTATGGATAAAGAAATCTATAATGTACCCGTTGTGGTTGCCGAAGGTGATGAACCTCGAAAAGGTAAAAACGCTGAAATAAATTATAGATTCAAAACCAAACACGATGAAATTGAATTCGAAGAAGAAGAAGACGGGTCTATTGACTTTAAAAAGACAGACCTTGTACAAAACGTGGTTTCCGGACAGGTTTTAGCAGAAAAAATACCACCTACAAAAGGTACAAACGGAAGAACCATTACCAATGTTGTACTTCCAGCAGCAAACGGCGAGGACATTAATATGAAAGCCGGTGATAATGTTGACTTATCTCCTGACGGTACTCAGGCAATCGCGACTGCTCCTGGACAGGCTGTATTACTTGGAGATAAAATAAGTGTTGAAAAAATCTTTGAAGTAAACGGTGATGTGGATTTCAATACAGGAAATATAGTATTTTTGGGTACGGTTTTTGTAAAAGGCGCTGTACAGGATGATTTCAGCGTAAAAGCTTCTCAGGATATTATAATAAAAGGTGATGTGGGTAAAGCACACCTTGAAGCAGATGGTGATGTAATTATCTCCGGAGGTATTTTAGGTAAAAACGAAGGCAAAATTGAAGTGGGTGGAAGTTTATATTCAAAGTTTATTGAAAACGTGAAAATCAGCGCGGGCCAGGACGTTGTTGCCAAAGAAGGTATCTTACACAGCCAAATCGATGCAGGAAGCCGGATAATATGTAACGGTAAACGTGCTGCTATTCAAGGCGGACGGTGCAGAGCTGGGCATGAAATTAATTCAAAAATAATCGGTTCTCCTGCCTACACTGAAACAATTTGTGAAGCGGGAGTTGACCCTCAAACCAAAGAACGCCTTGATAAACTTGAACAGGAACATATAAATACTGAAAAAACTTTAAATAAATTATTTATAAATATTAAAACAATTTCAAAACAAAAAGAAGTTGCTGAAGCTAAGGGAAAAAAATTACCCGAAGATAAGGACCACATGTTAAAAAGAATGATGCGGGCGAAAAAAGAATTGTCTTTACGCATGAAAGAAATACAGGATGAAGTTGAAGAACTACGGAATTATCTCGTTACCTTAGAAAATACAGGTAAAGTTTCAGCAAAAGTTAATTTTTTACCCGGAGTTGAAGTAATTATAAAAAATGCCAACTTTCAGGTTAAGCAGGAATTTAAGTTTACAACTTTTATTTATGAAGCCGGGTATATTAAACCGTTAAAATATCAGGAAATCGAAGGTTTTGAAGAAGATACACGGGCTTCCTCAAGAAGATAATACCTGATAAATTGGCAAACCAGGAGGGGATATGCCAATACTTCCTATAGATTTACAGGTGCAGTTTGCCCAATTAGGCAATCTGGGAAAAATAGTATCACAAGGTGAAGTCGCGGCTCATCACCAGTCCGTTGTCGCGGGCGAGCATGTGGATAATATGAGCGAAATAATTGACCATACTGTAACCGAAGCTGATCAGATGCCGGATGAAAGCAGTACAATCACAGGTGACGGTTCAAACCCCTCTTATGCCGGCAGCAATCAAAACAACGAAGAAGAAAAAGCAGAAGAAAACAAAGAAAAAAATGAAATCAATTTTGAACCAGATTTGGGTAATATTATTGATATAAGAGAGTAGAACAGTGGAATATATTTTATTGGGTTTGTTTAACATTGCAGTTTTAATTTTTGTTTATTTTAAATTTATAGCTGCAATCAGAAAAAAATCAGACAGCTCTGTTAAAAACATTAAAAAGGAAATTGCAAGAACAGTAAACTCCTTTAATGAAGAGTTTGATAGAAATTTTACGTTAATTGATGATAGAGCAGTTAAACTTGATAAATTAATAAATAATGCAGATAAATACGTTAATTTGCTTTTGCACCTTGATAAAAAAATGGACACAGGTAAAGTTGTTAAACTTGCCTCAGAAATTAAAACCGAACTTGAAAAACTGCAAAAAGAACAGAAAACATTAAGGCAAAATATTAACAAAGATAGAGTACACAATTCAATTAAAATGTCAAAAAAGTTTGACAGCTTTAAACTTGATAAAACGGATAAAAAGGAACTTGAGCAAAAAGAAACTAAATATAACATGGGCTTGCCTTTAACAGACAGCATGCCAGATGAAAAATACGTTCCACCTATTAAAAATCATTTATCTCAAAACTTAAATGAAAAGCCTTCAGATTATCCTGAATTAAATTTTGACAATGAAGATGTTAAAGTTGAAATCGGTGGAACTAATAAATCTAAAATTGAGAAGGAACATTACAATTTCAATAAGGATAATATAGTAAATGAAAATGATATTGAAAAAAATTCAGGATTTGCCCACAAAGCTTATAAAAAAGCGTTCAATCAAGCGGAAAATAATCAAGCAATTAATGAATTATTAAAGCAAAACATAGAAAAAGATACTGTTGAAATTAAGAAAAATTCAGAAAAAGAATTGTTTTATAATAAAAAAAGTTTTAATCACGAGTTAAATAAAAATTTATATAAAGATGAAATTTATAACAGTGAATATGATTACGGAAATGAAAACACAGAAACGAAGAAGGAAAACTTACAAGGGACTTCTGATTTACAAAAAGAAATCTTTTCTTTAATAAATCAGGGTAAAGATGTTAATGAAATTTGCTCATTGCTTGAAATAAGCAAAGGTGAAGCTCAATTGCATTACCATATATACAGAGCAAGAAGGAAAGTGGAATAATGGATTATACAATTGGAATAGATTTAGGAACAACGAACTCAGTAATAGCAGCTTTGGAAAATGATTCCCCTGTCATAATTGCAAATAAACTCGGTGAAAGAATTACGCCTTCTGTTGTAAGTTTAACTAAAAACGGAGAAATATTGGTTGGCAGGTCAGCAAAAAATCAAGCCATAATAAATAATGAAAATACTGTGATGAGTATAAAGCGGAAAATGGGCTCGGATGAAAAAATTAATTTCGGTAATAGGCAATACACTCCTCAGGAAATTTCGGCATATATTCTATCCAAAATAAAAAAAGACGCGGAGGAATTTCTCGGCGCAAATATAAAAGACGCTGTAATTACTGTACCGGCTTATTTTGATGACAATCAAAGGCAAGCGACAAAAGATGCGGGAATTATTGCAGGTCTAAATGTACTGCGTATAATTAACGAACCAACAGCAGCTGCTCTTGCATACGGCATTGATAAAAAAGAAGAATGCATAACTCTTGTTTATGACCTCGGTGGAGGCACATTTGACGTTTCAATTCTTGATATAGCTGATGGGGTATTTCAAGTACTCTCAACTTGCGGTAATAATCGGCTTGGCGGTGATGACTTTGACAATGAATTGATTAAATTAATCTTTCTTCAATTTAAAGAAAAAGAAGGCGTTGATTTATCAGAAGATAAAATGGCTTATCAAAAATTGCGGGAAGAAGTTGAAAAAGCAAAAATTGCGTTATCTGAGTTAAATGAAGTCGAAATAAACGTTCCGTTTATTTCCGCAGATGAAAACGGGCCCAAGCATTTAAATGCAACCGTGAAAAAAAATCAGTTTGAAGATCTAATTGCAGAATTTATTGATGAAACAATTGATTTAACTAATGATGCGCTTGAAGACGCGGGTTTAAAACCGGAAGATATTGATAAAGTAATAATGGTAGGCGGTTCTACACGCATACCTTATGTATCAAAACGGGTTTTTGAACTACTCGGTAAAGAGCCTGAAAAATACATTAATCCAGATGAAGTCGTTGCCCTTGGCGCAGCGATTCAAGCGGGAATTGTTAAAGGAGAAACAACGGGAATTGTTCTCGTTGATGTTACCCCCCTAGCTCTTGGGATAGAAATTGAGGGCAACGTTTTTGTTCCTGTAATTGAAAAAAATGCAACAATACCGTGTTCTGCAAAACGGATATTTACAACTATAAGTGATAATCAAAGTGTAGTTGAAATACACGTTATGCAGGGCGAACGTTCTCGTGCTGATGAAAATATTTCCCTCGGAAAATTTCAACTCTCAGGCATACGGAAAGCAGGAAGAGGTGAACCCAGGGTTGAAGTTGAATTCCGCATTGATGTTGACGGAATAGTGCATGTAAGCGCGGTTGACCTTGACACAAATGCTTCTCAAGAAATACATATTGAAAACCCGTCAAACTTAAGTGATGAGGAAATTCAGAGTATAATATCAGAGGCAGAGGAAAAACGCCATGAAGATAAAATTTATCTTGAAACATTAAAAAAACAAAAAATTCTGGAAACAGAATTATCAAAACTTAGTGAAAAAATATTACTGCATGAAAAAGACATTACAGAAAAACTAAAAAATGAACTTATGGATTTTTTATCCGGGCTTGATAATAAAATTATAGACTTTAAATTAGAAAGACTGAATGAAACCCTTGAAACAGTAATGTTTTATAATAATGAGATGCGAAGCGAGCTTGAAAAGCTTGAAAGCAATCAGGATGTTAAAAGTTAATAAGGTTTAATTATGGTTGACTATTATAAAACGCTGGGGATTTCCCGTGAAGCCAGTATCATTGATATAAAAAAAATATACCGAAAGCTTGTATTAAAATATCACCCGGACATTAATACGGAAAACGATGCAGAAGATAAATTTAAGCAGATTGTCGAAGCGTTTAATGTTTTATCAAACCCGTATAAAAGAGCTGAGTATGATGAAAAAAACGTTGTTTCCCACTTCCCTGCCGTAAAAAAATACAGCACAAAACGCTTTAATGCAGTAAGAAAAATTATTACAGAATTACCTGAAATTTTTTATAAAGCCGTTCTAAAAATCCGGACTATTGTTTCTCATCCTAAACCGGACACCGATGATGACAGAGTATTTTTCTGCAATGATGATGAACACGCAAAAAAAGTACAACCCGAAGAATTAAGCGACAAATTTTATAATTCGGAAAATAAATACGTTAGAATGCACGCGCTTAAATGCCTGATTGCAAAAAAAGGTAAAAGAGCCTTTAAAGAAATTCAAGCCGGATTTACTGATATTTCCAAAGAGGTAAGACATGTTTCAATTAAAGCAACGGGATACCTTAACATACGCCAGTTTGTAAACGAACTTGATACCCTTTACAAGAGAAGCAGTAGAGAAATCAGAAAAGAAATAGTCGTTGCGTTTAGCAAAATGGATTCAACGCGGGTTAAAGAGTTGTTAATACAAGCGTGTTTTGATGCGGATGATAATGTAAAAATTCTGGCATTAAAATCTATAAAAAAATTCAAATACATTACCAATAGAGATCAGTTTAATAATTTAGCATATGAAAAGAACGAAGAAGTAAAAAAACTTGCAAAAGAAATAATTAATAAAGACTAAACAAAAAGGGATGATTTTAAATATTCATAAAGCATTTGCTTTATTCTTCTACGATTTCTTCCTGCACTTCTTCAACTTCACCTTCAAGCACTTTCTTTAGCGCATATCCGGCAACTTTGTTATAACTTGTTTCTATATCACCGTATTGCTCATGTTTTACAACTTCTCTTAAAGCCTTAATAGCTAAAACAGCAGCTTTATACCGATGATCAGGATAATCGATTAATTTATCAAGAGGAATGATACGTTTTTTATCGCTCATTAAATACTCCAGGTAAAATATAGTGAAAATTAAATATATACATATAAACTTAACAAAGCAAGCATAGTATAAAAAAAAATATTTTTTTATTTTTTCGGCATTATTTTTGCTAATGTCAATCAGGGTATATACAATATACCCTATTATAAATGCTTTATTATTTTTTCAAAATATGATTCACCATTATTTCGCTTTCCTTTGAAGCAATACCCATTACTTTTGGAATAACACCTCCCATCATTTTACCCATTAACCCGGAATTAAGCCTTGAAACATAAACTTTGCCGTCAGATTTTTCATAAATCGCAACCCTGCAAGGCATCAAGGAACTTACAACGCGTTCATAATCTTTGGATAAAATTTTATACGCATGGCCGGGATGGCATAGCTCAAAAATCTTAACCCTTCTAACGTCTTTGTTGAATTTTTTCATGGTTTTCTGCATATCATGAGTCATAGGAATTTTCCATCCCATTTCTTTCACTTTGTTTTTAAAACGTTCAACGCTTTGATCAAAATTGTAAACGCTTTGGTCTTCAAGCAGCATAATACCCGGTGCTGTTAAATATACAATAAGCAAAGTTAATAAAATACCTAAAACCAATGATGAAATTCCTATTATTATATTCTTTTTATCAATTTTCATTTAATTCTCCTTTAATAGCCATACTTTAATATTTATATATTAATATATAGCAATATTTAAAATATGTCAAATTTCCTGCCTTTTTTATAATACCGAAATTCAATATTATTTTAATTTTCTTTATAGAATAAAGAATAATTTTTAACTATAAATGAAAAAAAAACATACGCAAAATAAATTCGAATTAAAGAAGGAATTCCAGTTTTAAGTATAAGTTTTCTGTTTTAATGTGTAGGACATGAGCGTGAAAGGCTAAAGGGAAAGAAAACTAAATATAAGGCGGGTTAAATTAAGTTATACTGAAAAAAGTATAAATCACTCAACAACAACACCTACACCAAATCCAACTCGGAATGGCTGCCGATATTAACGTGCCTGAATGCATCTCTAACAAACGCGTTGTCGCTTACCAAAGAATTACTAAGCATTGCATTAACTATTTTAGCGTTTTCGCAAATTATGCTGTTGTTTATTATACTGTCCTGAACAACAGTGTCTTCGCTTATTGAAGCATAAGGCCCTATTACAGAATTCTTAACTTTAGCGTTTTTGTGTATAAAAACCGGATTAATAATTACAGAATTTTCAATAGTTCCCTTTTTAGAACTCCCCTTTTCATCGAGAAGTTCTTTATTTGTGCTAAGAAGATTGTCTTTATTTCCACAATCAAGCCATTTATCAATCTTGAAGTACTTAAAAACGTTGCCTTGCTCAAGCATATATTGTAAAGCATCGGTAAGCTGATATTCACCTTTGGTTTTAATACCGCTTTTCATTATATGTTTAAGAGCGGAATATAAAAAACCTGCTTTCTTAATATAATACAAGCCCACTACCGCCATATCCGTTGGCGGAACATCAGGTTTTTCAATAAACTTTGTAATGTTACCCGCCTTATCAATTTCAATTACGCCGAATTTAGTTGGGTTTTCAACAGACTTTACAGCAATAACATTATCTCCGAGTTTAACAAACTTTTTTATATCTCCCCGGATCAAAGTATCTCCTAGAATTATTAAAAGTTCTTCATCAGGGTCAACGTTTTTTTCAGAGAGAAAAATAGCTGCGCCAAGCCCATTATATTCTTCCTGAGTGATAAAAGACGTTTTAACTTTATTATACTTTTCTTTGGCAAACTTTTCAATTTTATCCCCTAAATAACCAATAATAAAAATTATTTCATCGGGTTTTAAAGCAAGAATATCATCCAATATATGCTCTAATATGGTTTTTCCCGCAGTTCTCATTAAAACTTTAGGAATAGCATGAGTATGAGGCCTTAAACGCGTTCCTACTCCTGCAACTGGGATAACTACCTTCATTTTGCCTCCTAGTCAATCAAACGGTAATAAACACTTTCTTTTTTTATACTATCCATATCATCAATCCGTTCAACACATTCTTTAAAATCTTTTTCAACTGCTTTATACGTTACAATTATAACATGGACATAAAGCCCTTGGGTCTCTTTTTGATGTACTCCGGCAATACTTATTCCTTTTTCAGCGAGAATTCCAAGCACGTTTGCAAGTACTCCGGGAATATCTTCGGTTGTTATGCGCAAATAATACCGGCATTCAATATCGTTGATACTTCTTATTTCACGGTCTGAATGCGGCATATCTTTAAAATGGCTGTATTCTGCTTTACTCGTAACGTATTCTGCCAAATCAACAATATCAGCAACAACAGCACTTGCTGTAGGGAAAGAGCCTGCACCTTTACCGTAATACATTGAATTGCCTAAAAACTCGGAATCTAATGAAATTGCGTTGTATTCATTCTTAACTGAAGCTAGAGAATTCTCCAAAGGAACAAGACAAGGATGAACCCTGATTTCAACAGATTCATCAACCTGTAGTTTTGTAAGGGCCAAAAGTTTAATGGAATACCCCATTGAATAAGCATATTCGACATCAAGTAATTCTATATTTTCAATTCCCTCGACAAATACATCTTCATAATTTATAGAAGTGTTAAAAGCTAAAGAAGCTAATATGGTAATTTTAGCCGCTGCATCACCTCCGTTTATATCAAGCGTAGGGTCAGCCTCTGCGAAACCTAGCTCCTGAGCCATTTCCAGAGCTTGGTTAAACGGCATACTGTCATCAATCATTTTTGTTAATATGTAATTCGTTGTTCCGTTAATAATACCGTAAATTGCATGAATATTATCACCCACAAGGGATTCTTTTATTACTCTAATTATCGGGATGCCTCCCGCGACACTGGCCTCAAGGCCTAAAAGCGTTCTGTTTTTTACAGCAGCCTGATAGATGTCTTTTCCTTTGGCCGCGAGTAAAGCCTTATTTGCGGTAACAACGTGTTTGCCTTTTTCAATAGCCTGGCTGACTATTTGAAAAGGCAGGTCAACTCCGCCAACAAGCTCGATTATAATATCTATTTCATCATCATCTACAACTGTTTTCCAATCATCAACTAAAAGCTCTTTCTCAACCTCAACATTCCGATAAGTTTTTAAATCTTTATCGCAAATATATTTGAATTCAAGGTCAATACCCCTACGTTTTTTAATTAATTCATTATTCTTTAAAATAGTTTTAACTACACCGGTACCGATTGTACCAAAACCAATTAATCCTAGCTTAACTTTCTTCATTACAGTACCTCTTAAAAATTATTGTGTTAATATATATTACAGAGGATGAAAAGTCAATAAACCATAGTTATAGTGTGTATTATTTTACACTGCAGGTTAAAGCTTTCTTATTTTTTTCCGCTACGGGGAGAAAGCCATTCATCAAGGCCAGGCCATAATTTTTTAGCAGCAATACCACCTGCAACAATACCGATATGCCCGCCGTTAAGGATAAGGTCATGAGCATCTTTTGAACTCGTTAAATCATTCAAACATAAAGACGCAGAAGGCGGTACAATATTATCCCTTGAAGCAACAATGTTTAAAATACTGGAATCAATTTTCTTAAGTTCAACAGCTCTTCCGCCGATTCTAAGTTTTCCTTTTATAAGTTTATTATGCTGATATAAATCGCTTATAACATCTTTCCATAATTTCGTTACAAAAGGAACATTGTCGTTGAGCCAGCCTTCCATAGCAAAATAATTAGTTAACATTTTACCGCTTGATAATAATTTCCAAAAAGTCTGCCCTTTCCAAATAGCTGAAGACATATTTTTAATTGCAAAAGAACTCTCTAAAAAATCAGGAGGCAGTATACCGTATGTTTGATGAATTCTCTCAACATCGAAGTATTTTTCCTCAGTCCATTTTTCAAATAAACCGTTTGTTTGAAAATCTACAGGAGTTGTCATGGTTAATAGGTTTTTAACTTTTTCAGGATATAAAGCGGAATAGATTACTGTAAAAGTTCCGCCAAGGCAATAGCCGTATAATGAAATTTTATCCTGTCCGGTTGCCTCTCTTAAATGGTCAACTGCTCCGTTTAATAATTCATCGATATATTCTTCCCATCCGAAGTATTTGTCCGAACGCGAAGGTATACCCCAATCCATTATATAAACATCATACCCCTGTTCAGATAAAAACCGCATAAGGCTTCGTTTTTCCATTAAATCAACTATATACCACCGGTTAATTACGGAATAAACGAAAAGTAATGGAGTCTTATATTTTTTGTCTTCGTTAGGTAAATAGTTTAGAACCCGGAGTTTATTATTTCTATAAACTTCTTCGTAATCTGTATATCCTTTTTTAGGTTTATATTTATATTGAAGAACGTCTTTTAAATTCAGCATTTTGTTAACAAAGTCAACACTATTTCCAACGACAAAATCACCTACTTCTTCAATAAACGATTTATCTTTATTTTCTTCTTTTCTCATAACCGGACCTCTAGTAAAATTATTTACCTTTCTCTCGTTCAAGTGTGTTTAATTTATTTTTAATATCACGTAAATTTCTGCGTAAATCGGCAATATCCTCGCCAATTTCATCCATATCTTTCTTACTTGAAATTCTAAAAACATCGAGAAATTTTTCCATATTCTTATCATTATAATCTTTCATATCAAACATATAATTGGATAATACTTTTGTGAATTGATTATATCCTTCGCTCATCAAAGTTTCCATTAATACTTTGTCAATCATGCCTTTGATATTATCTAAAAACTTAGTATAAAATTCCATCATTTCATTAATCATAATTTATCCTCATATGTTAATATAGATTATTTAACAGTTCTTTTTTTAATTCTTACACAATTATTCACTTTTGTCTATAATTTTTTTTAGTTTTTCAATATTCTTTTTAATAATTGTGCGGCCGGGGTCGATTGAATACGCTTTTTCCCAGGCTGATAAGGCAAGACGGTATTTCCGGGTTACATAAAAAATATTACCCATATAGTTATAAGCATTTGATGAATATTTATTTTTTTGAAGAGCTGAACGGTAATTATCAAGAGCTTCGGAATAAAGGCCTTTATGACGATATACATGGCCCATTGCCATATACACTTGATAAGAATCCTGATTATGCATTAAAGCTTCTTTTAAGAAAAATAATGCTCTATTATAATCTTTTGCTTTTAAATACCTAAGCCCTTTATTTAGTTTATCCTCATACCTTGTTACAAATAATCCGCTAGGATCAAATGAACTCTCAAAATCATCTTCATATTCTTCTCTTAGAGGTTCTTGCTCACGGTATACTGTTTTTTCCGTTTTTAATACTTCTCCGGTCTCTCTATCAAGCTGGAAAGTGGTTTTCGTTGTTTTATCTGTTTCAACTTCAAAATCCAGATGAATTTCATCTTTAACCTTTTCATCAGAATCAGATTCTTTTCTAACTATTTTTTCTTTGAGCATTGATGCTCTTTGCTTGAAGGTTTCTTTCTGTTTTTCTATCTCAGGCTGTGTTTCCTGTTTTATTTCAGGCTGAATAATTTCCGGGGCAGGTTTTTCCTGCGCTTGTTCTATAGCAGGAGGCTCCTGTTTTAATTCAGTTTTTTCTCGTTGTTTTAACAATTGTTGTTTTTCAGGTTCATCCTCATCAAGCCAATCATCCATCTCGTCAGTTTGAACTTTCTGCTCTTTATATTCCGGCACAAATTTTTCTTTTTGCGTGCTCTCTTGTTCTACGGTTTCAGTAGTTGATAAGATTTCTTTTTGTTCGGGCTGAACAACTGATTTTTTAATAATCTCATCTGCCGATTTTTGTTCTATATATGCCTGCGAAGCCGGTTCTTGTTCTTGCGTTTCTGAAATTTCCGGTTTTGAAACAGGAGTTTGTTTTTCTTCAACTTTTTCTTCAGGCGGTAAAAACTTTTCTTTGGTTTTATCTACAGCAATTTCTTCGTTATCTTTTTCTTCTAACGCATCTTTAGGCTGTTCTAAAGTTACTTCTGCTATTTCTTGAGACAATTCCTGTTCCGGTTGGCTTTCAAAAAATTCCTCAAGTTTATGAACTTTAACAATTTTTTCAATCGGTTTAGGTTCCTGAATAACTTTACTTTTACTTTGAACCATTGAAGGTGTACCGGAATCAATTTCATTAAAAAAATCATCCAATTCTTCATCATCTATTTGAATAGGTTGAGGAGGATTTTCCAATTCAAGATAAGCGGCCTCTGATGCAACTATTTCAATATCATCCTCACTATCTATTAATTCTCTGTTCTTTTTAATTTTACCCGTAACCGGTTTCATTCCTTTTTCAAAGAATTTTTGACCGGGGCCTAAAAGATTATCTATACTTTTAGCTTCTTTGATAATATTTCCGGATTTTGAATAAACTTGAAAAAATTTCTTTCCGGTATCAGTATCTTTTTGTACGACTTTACCAACATTCTCGGTAACTTCAAAATATCTTTCTCCTGAATCACTTTCCTTTTCACGTACTTTTTCAATGGTTCCGATAACAATAGGAGTAGTTAAAATTTCGTCTCTTTTTTCCTGTCCTTTTGGTGCCGATTTAAGAAAATCCTGCGAAATGTTGATTTCATGTTTTTTAGGCTTATCTTTTTCTTCTGATTTTCCTTCGATATCATCTTCTTCAATTTCTTTTATTTCAACCTGTATCGGTTCATCACTAACTGTTTTTATATCTTTATCGTCGGTTAAATATTTAGTTTGCGGTTCGGCCTCTAGTTTTTCATGCTGCGGAGCAATTTCCTGACCTTTTGTTTTTTGAGATGCGCCTACGATTTCAGCAGGCATTTGCAGTAATACTTTTACTTCTGCATGAGGAATAAAACGCAGAAGCCTGTCAAGTTCATTATCCGGATTTTTTAGAGTTTTATTATAGCTTACTTCAATAATATATGTGATTTTATTGTCAATGGACAGGTGATGAAAAATTCTATCATAATTGTCTTTACCCGGATAAACAAAATACGGTTTGGATTTTTCTCTCAATGTGTCCAAAAAAGCAAATTTATAAGCTTTACTTTGAAAATCCTCGTTCTCTTTTTTAATATCTATTAATTCAAGAGGAACAACTTTTTTACAGATTTTCTTTATTTCATAACCTTCAGGTTTAACCCGGTACAGATAAGCATGAGAAAAACCATAATCATCGACTAGAAAAGTACAAATCCGCGTTTCTATTTCTTCAAGTTCCTCAATTGCGCCGAATATTTCATCTGTATCAAGTTCCTCAATGGTGTGTTCTTCTTTAACCTGCTCTTCAACAATTGCTTCGTTGATTTCTTCAAGTTTTTTCTTGTCTTTTGGAGTTATTTTTTCGCCTTCGGTAAAACCAAGTTCAATGCCGATATTATATGTATGGGCATCTTTAATTCCGCGCAGCATTAAAGAAGGAAATAAAATCAATAAAAATGACCCCGCAAAATACGGTATAATCATGTTGAGATATTTGAACGCATAATTAAGATTGCTTTTAATTTCAAAACCGAGACCGGTATATAAACCGAGGAAACTTCCTAATTGAATAATCAATGCTGAGAAAAATAATGCATGAATTGACTCGAAATAAACATATGCCTTACTCTCATTATTAAAGCATTCACTAAACCTGGAGATAAAATAAGGAGTCATACCAACTCCAAGAGAAATTGCAATGCCGTAAATCCGCATATTAATTAAATAGATTAAAACTCCGGCAAGAATTATTGAAGGCCCGAATCCTAATACCTCTTTTAACCCTGTACCTAGCCATTTTCTTTTGGAAGATACATACCCAAGAGGTATTGAAATAAGCAAAGCAAACAGCCATGCGCTTAAAGTTAAAAAAGCATCTGAAATTATTAAGATGAGAGTTTTTTTAAGAATATTAAACCCTGAAGCATCGGTTCCTAAAAAAAACTTGGAATAATTAGCTTTTATAAAGGGAATTCCTCTAGCAAGGTCTGATTTCAGGCTCATATTGTAAACCAAGGCAAAAGCGATGAAACCAATAAATAAAACCAAACCCAAGATGAACTGAAAATTTAAGAAATATGATTTTTGTTTCTTTTGTTCTGCCATATCTACGCTGTTCTTTCCTCTTTACCCGTTATTAAATAAGCGGCTAAATAAAATATATACCTTAACAAAATGAAAATTAAACTTGCATAAATAAAAATTGCACAAATATCAATTATATTTTTTTTATTAAAACTATATCCAATTCCATATCCAAGCCCGCCTGAATATAAGAAAAACTCCGTTATAAATAAAATAGTTAAAAACATTCCTGTTTCTGCGGAAAAAGTTTTTAATGCATATATAATCGTTGCCTTTGAATTTTTTAACGTAGTTTTTTTATTAACCTTTTTATAATACCTGATTTTTAAAGAAACATATAATGAAAATATTAAAGAAATACTTACTA
>CALGPD010000374.1 GCA_937960625.1 uncultured Spirochaetia bacterium
GCATGGTTTCCATTTCTTCAGAGTATTGGCTTGAACTATCAAATTGATAATCATTTATATAAATACTTGTCAATTCTTTTTTACGTTTTGTTTCTTTGGCTTGGAAGCTATTGCTCTTATCAAGTGGAAAAGTTAAGGTAAATTCAACGCCTTTATTTAATTCACTTTTAACAGTAATGTCACCGGAATGAAGTTTAACATACTCTTTTACAATTGAAAGCCCAATGCCCACTCCTGGGTTATTCCCTGAATTATTGTTCTGATAAAACCTATCAAATACGTTGTTTATATTTTCATTTGAGATTCCTTTCCCGTTATCTTTAAATAATAGAGTAACAAAATTTCCGCTGTGTGTAAGATTTATAAGTATTTCTCCGTTGTTAGGAGTAAACTTAAAAGCATTGGATAATAAATTATAAAATATTTTTTCCATTTTTACCGGGTCAAAATTAAAAATAAGTTTGTCCGTATCTTTATTAAAACTGAAAATAATATTTTTCTTCAACGCAAGAGGTTCGAAAGATTTTTTAACAAACTCAGCCAAACCTACAATATCTTCAGGATTAGAGTTAAGTTTTTCTCCGGTTTCAATTCTAATCAAGTCAAGCAATTTATCTATCAATTGAAGCAGTCTGTTTGCATTCTTTAACATTATACTTGTTCGTTTTTTAATTTTTTCATCAATACTACCGTATTTTCCGTTTATTATATTTTCAAGAGGCCCAATAATTAATGTAAGCGGGGTTCTAAATTCATGAGAAATATTCTGAAAAAATAAAGTCTTTTTAGTATCTAGTAATTTAAGCTTTTCATTCATATTCTCAGCTTCAAGTTTTGCTGAAACTGCTGCCTGGGTTTGTTCACGGAGTTCTTCTGTTTTATACTCAACTTCTGCCTGCAAATTTTCTGAAAGATGGCGGGAAGTTCTATAAGCTTTCGCAAATAATTTTGATAAAATATAACTTTGAGCAAAAATAAATATTATCAATCCATAAGGAATAATATACCCCGTTTGTATTAATTCTTGTGCATGCAAAATATCATTAAATATAGTTATTAAAAATATTGAAAAACCCATCAACGAAATAATAGAGCCAACGCGTTTATTTATCACTGTTTTTATCATAAAGAATATAATTAAAATCCCTAAACAAAGAATTACTATTTGAAAATATGAAATTATATGAGATGCTACCCATGTTGAAAAAAATAAAGCAATAAATATAAATACTGATGATATAATCCATAAAATCTTATAAATAACATATGGTAAATCCTGTTTGAAAACGTGGTTTAAAAATCCATAATATAATGGACAGGCCAGATAAATCGTTATATAGTCAATTTTGTAATATAAAGAAAATAAACTTTCATCTGCCAACGGGATTAATTTTTGAAATACTTTATCTACTATTAACGAATCAAGCCCGATCATAATACAAAATAAACCGAAAAATAAGCTTGCATAATCCTGCTTTCTTTGAATAAACAATCCTAAATGATATACAGCAATGATAAACAACACACCTAATACAAAAAATGAAAGCCTCTCGCTTTTTATTATCTCTGAATATATATTCTCATGTATTCCCAAAACAACGGGATTAATTAATCCGCCTGACCTGTGATGAAAGTTACTTAAATGAATTACAACATAATTTATTTCCCCGTATTTTCGTATCTTTCCGGTTTTAGGGCATTGTTGTGGAACTGCATCTTCTGAATTTTTAGATACTACTCCGTTTTTTATTATTGGTTTATTATCTCTTTTAGTGGAAATTTGATTTTTAGAAATAAAATAAAGCGAATACGCTGTTCTTGCTTCTTTTAAATATAAAACCAAATCAAGATTTTTATTTTTTATACCCGTCAGTTTTAATATATAGGTGGCATACCCCCTGCCCTTGAATAAAATTTTACCGTTTACTTTATTATAAGTATAACCGTTCCAACTGCCCGGGACATTAATACAGAGCGTTTTAAAATTATCTAATTCGTTAGTAATAATATTTTCCGGATTTATTATTTTATTAGGATAAAACAACCATTCGCCTTCAAGTTTAATATTTCCGTTTTTATTAAAATCCCAGGATGAAAGATTAATAACTCCGTTTTTAGCTTTAGGTATATTTACATGGCCGGTTGAACAGGACAATAAAAAGAATAATGAAAAAGCTGATGCAAAAATAAACTTATAAATTTTATATTGCAATGGAACCCCATTCTTTTGTTTGATAATCACATTGTATATCAAAAGCAGTTGAGGTCAATAAAATATTTTCAAATTTTTAAATCATGTTTAATCATCTTCAGTATCATTAAACAAAAATAGATAATGCATAGCGCAAACATAAGCGGAGATAATTTTGCTAAAATTGATACCGGTTTCACAATAAAATAATTAAATATAATGCATGAAACTGATAATATTGATATACCTATAATACTCAAATTCCAATACCTGGCCGGTTTCTTTATAGACAGCTTTGACCAGATGCAATCTCTAATTGCTTTCATAGTTTCATCAGAGTTTTCAAGTTTAATATTTCTAATACTAAGAAAAAGAAAATAAATATAAATTATTAAGATTGTTGTAATTAAAGGGCCAAAATAATAAATCGAATATTTCGGTATATTCATTCCAAGAATAGATAAATTATCAGTTTTAGTTTTATTCGTTATTAATTCTTTAATATCTATAATCGAATCTTCAATTGTTTTATTTTTAATAATATTTCTTAGTTTATCATTATTTGAAATCGGGCCTAAAAATCCTGTTAATATATCTGAAGCTTTATACTTTTCAAGCATTTGAACAATATTCTTGCAATAAATCCTTATCTCTGTATATTTATCATTCCCGATTTTATATTTTGATTTACAGATTATAATTTTATACTTATCCTTAATTTTATTTAAAATATTTATGTATATATCATTTTTAGTGTCTGCATTTATATAAACCGCAAAACCAATTCCAGGGATAATTTGAAAATATTTTAATTCATAAATCATATTTATAAAAACGTTTTCATCATTAATAATATTATTAAGCACTTTTTTTATTTCAGTTTTTATTTTAATTATATTAGTATTAATATCATTGAGTTTCTTTGAAGTTTTCAGTTCCAAATCTTTATACAGATTAACCAAAGTTACATTGTTTTCGTTAAAATCATCATTAATAAAATTTATCAAACAGAATTTATAATCTATGATATGCTTTTCAGGCCTTTTTTTAATCAAATTTTTATCTTTAAGAAAGCCTCTTCTATACCTTAAATATTTTAAAATTTGCTTTAATGCTTGAATCATTTCAACTATATTATCCCGTCGGGTTTTCAGGTTTTCAATATTACTTGCTTTTTCATTTTCATCCTTAATACTTGCCGTAATTTTTTCATATTCCTTTTTTAGTTGATTTCTTAGATTCCTTATCTGCATTATTTTTCCGGATTTTAAGGTATCTTTATTAAAATTGGAATAAAAACTGTGCCTGTTTTTTACTCCGCCGAAATTTAATCTATGCTTGCCTGTGTTTAAAAGTTCTTTAACTGAAATATTTTTTTGTCCGGAATCAACTTTTTTTATCTTTATTTTAGTTGATAATATTTTTTGCAAATTAACATTTAAATCTTTTTTAATTTCATTCTTACGGCGGTTTAACTTATTTTTATCCACTTTCATTTCTATTTTAAAATCTTTCTTTATTTTATTAAAATTATTTTCATTCCCATAAATTGCCTTAGTAATGATAGTTTTATAACTATCGTAATCTTTATACGAATCAAGTTTTTTTAAAACTTTTTGCGTTGTCCTTAAATCTTCAAGAAAATTCCAATCAATAGAGATAACAGAGAAAAAAAATATAATTTGTAGAATAATTATTTTTAAATACGTTTTCTTTATTTGGTTTAATGAATTAGTTAATGTTTCCATAGTTTGTCCTTCTAATTTGTTTTAGACTATATTGGTGCTGATTATGGCTGAAACAGCTTTTTCTTTTATTAATCAAATTATACTCCCGCCTTAAACGATATTTTCAGCGCTAATTTCAGAGCAAATACCATAATGATCTGATAGCTGCCTTTGCTCAATATCAACCTTGCCATTTACAACGGTTAAATTATTTAATTCATACTCATTAACTTTGTTAAGTGTCAAAATATAATCATACCTACATCCACCGTCTCCACGGGAAGTAATAACATCGGGATTGTTTTCAAAACTATCTTTACCGGTAAATTCATTGATAAAATCGCTTTTAAATTCTTTATACTCAATATTACTTTGTCTACGGCCATCAATGTTTAAATCCCCACAAAGTATCATACCTGTATTCTTACTTTCTCCATTAAATTTAATACTGTAAATAGATTCCTTAATCCGATTTAGTTCTTTATTTCTGACACCGGAATAGCTTTCAATATATTGCAATATTTCCAGAATCCTTTGCTTTGTTTGAGCGGATAAACCGGAAACTAATTCACATTCATCGGAATCAAAATTAGAATAATCATAACTGTTAATTAGCAGCGCTGCTTCTTGTTCCATATTCCTTCTTTCAAGTTCACTTACTGATTCCAAAAACGTTTCTCTGTTTATAATATCCACCGAGTTCCTTTTTGTACCGTAATCAGCTTGAAAATGTGTGTTGTATACTATCAAGTTTAAATTACTCATAATCCCGGATAAATCAAGGCTGACTCTTAGAAATCCTTTTGCTGCTAAAGCATCGTAGTTTACAATTTCCCCGGATAGCATTCTAAAGTGTTCAAAATTATGAGAGCGTATAGGAAATTTACTTGCAAAAAACAATCCGCTGTCCTGGGGAATAAGAACAGGGCCGCCGCATTTTGCGATTACGTTGTATCCGTTTTGCTCTAATTTTTCAGCCAAAATATCTCTAGGGTCTTCACTAAACACTTCCTGCAAACATACCACATCATAATCTTTATCAACTATAATATCTCCAATTTGTTCAGCCCGCTTTTCGCATTCATCAGCAATGAGAGTATACAATTTCACGTTGTAACTTAATATCCGGAAATTTGCCATATTTCTCCTTTTTATTTAAATGTATTATTTATTCAACTTTTTGCTAATTAAATTGTTACACGATTTAATAAAAACATTTTATTCAATAGAAATGAATTGTCAAATCAAAAAGCTTATTTAAATATAAAAATACATAAAGAGTAGAGTAGTATTTTATAATACTATAAATGCAGAAAAGTAAATATACTTTGAGTAATTATTAAACTACTCACAAAATAAAAAACCCCGGCAAAATACCGGGGCTTATTTTATCAAAGGGGATACCTTTTCTATTTCATAAGTAAAGGCGCTATAACTAGCGAAACTATACTCATAAGCTTGATTAATATGTTCATTGAAGGGCCGGAAGTATCTTTAAACGGGTCACCTACCGTATCACCGCTTACAGCAGCTTTATGCGCTTCACTGCCTTTCGCGTTTCCTTCTAACTTGCCTGCTTCAATATATTTCTTTGCGTTGTCCCATGCACCGCCAGCGTTAGACATAAACAATGCCATTAACACACCGGTCAGCGTAGCACCAGCGAGTAAGCCGATTAATGCAGCAGCACCGAGTAAGAAACCTACCAATACCGGAGCAATAACAGCGATTAATCCGGGGATAATCATCTCACGTAAAGCAGCCCTTGTACTAATCTGAACGCATTTCGCTGATTCAGGCTCTGCTTTACCTTCCATTAATCCGGGAATTTTCTTGAACTGACGCCTTACTTCGTTAACCATGTCCATGGCAGCTTTACCAACACTTCTCATTGTCATAGCACCGAATAAGAACGGTAACACACCGCCAATGAATAATCCGATAACGAGTATTGGAGAGTTAAAAAGTATATATTTCATTAACTGGTCGCCTGATTTTAAACCGTCAGGTAATGCCTGGCCTACCGCCGCGAATAAAGCAAGAGCTGTTAATGCAGCAGAACCGATAGCAAAACCTTTTCCGATTGCAGCAGTTGTGTTTCCAACCGCGTCAAGGCCGTCTGTAATTTTTCTAACTTCAGGACCCATTTCAGCCATCTCCGCAATACCGCCCGCATTATCAGATATGGGGCCGTAAGCATCAACAGTCATTGTAACACCTACAGTTGATAACATACCTACAGCTGCGATACCTATACCGTATAAACCTGAGAAGTAATATGATAAGTAAATTGCAAGCGTAATTAATATTACCGGAATAAACGCGGATTCAAGCCCGACAGCAATACCCTGTATTACGTTAGTCGCTGGGCCGGTTTTTGACGCTTCCGCAATACCTCTAACCGGACGCGACGCGGTGTAATATTCAGTTACGAGGCCGATTGCTATACCCACAATACTACCCATGGCAACGGCTATAAAAGGGCCGTACTTTGTAGTTATATGAGCGCCGGGAACAACTTTTAATCCCAGCATATCCGTTAACAAATACGCGCCGGCTAACATTACAATAGCGCCGATAAACGTTGTATTTCTTAACGCAGCCGCGGTTGAAATACCTTTCAACAATTTCATGGATAATAAACCCAAGAATGAACCGATTAAACCAACGAAAATAACTCCGATTGGATACATCATAAACGGAGCCTGAGCATCAGCTAAACCGAATGCTTTAACTCCCATTACGATTGCTATGGTTGCTATTACCGAACCAACGTATGATTCAAAAATATCTGCTCCCATACCAGCGATATCGCCTACGTTATCACCAACGTTATCAGCAATAACAGCAGGGTTTCTTGGATCATCTTCAGGAATACCGGCTTCAACTTTACCAACTAAGTCAGCGCCGACGTCAGCGGCTTTTGTGTAAATACCTCCGCCCACTCTCGCGAATAAAGCGATTGAAGACGCTCCCATTGCAAAACCTGAAATAATGGTAAAAGGGCTTTGGCCTGCTGATTTTAACATGCCCAATTTAACGAGTAAGAATAATCCGCCTACTCCGATTAAACCTAAAGAAGCAACGCTTAATCCCATTACAGCGCCGCCGTTATAAGCGATACTTAACGCTTTTGCCTGAGATTCCGTGGCGCCTTGCGAAGTTCTTACATTAGCTCTGGTCGCGGATTTCATGCCGAAGAAACCGGCTAAAGCGCTAAACACTGCGCCTAAAACAAACGCAAGCCATGTAAAACCAGTAAAACCTTTATCAACTAAAAATCCTAAAAGAATTGCAACAACCACAACGAAACCGGATAAAATTGACCATTCGGTTTTAAGAAAAGTCATGGCACCGTCATGAATCATGGTGCTTATTTTAAGCATTTTTTCGTTGCCTGCAGATTGCTTTTTAACGAAAATGTAAATTATAAGAGCAATCAATAGCCCGATTAAACCTAGAACGGGCGCAAAATACAGTATAAATTTTTGCATATATGCCTCTCTATTCAACTTTTATTAACTATTCTACCTTATATTAAGGTGCACTAAATTTAATAAAAAAAAACGGTTTTCAAAATTTTTTTGTCAGCTTTAAGAATTAATAACGAGAAAATCATTAAAAGGTTGTGGAATAGAGACACATCTCTATTCCTACGAAAAGCGATACCGTTGTTGCAGCGTCAGACCTATGTGTCTGACATGAAGCAATCTCGTTACCGGTAAACCTGATGGGATTGCTTTGCTGACGCTCACAGGAGACTGTTTCCGGAGTTTTTAAAAAAAACGTAGAAAAAACACCGATTTCCTACAAAAAAAATATAATATTTATTATAATTAATATAGGTTGTTGTTAAGGATAATTTATTGTGAAAAAAATAATCATCCTTCTCTTATTCTCTTTTTTTATAATTACAAGGTGTAATATACACGTTGACGCTGACAAAGGAGTTTTTTTAGCCGCTTATGCAGGAACGTATATAACTTTATACGATGCGTCAGGAAATAAAATTAAAACTATTTTTACAGGAATAAACATAAATGGTTTTGATTTCTCCCCTGACGGGACAAGAATTATAATTGCCGAAGGAGCAACAACGAGTATTAAAATTATATCAATAACGGGTAAGTTAATTAAAAACATTCCAAATACAACGGGTATGGAATTCCCAGCATGGTCACCGAACGGTAATTGCTTTGCTTGTGATTTTGGAGGAAATGGGATTTATATTTTTGATTTTGACGGAAATATTATAAAACAAATAACTAATCCTGCAAATCTTAGAAAACCTAATTGGCATCCAAGCGGGCAATATATAATTGCAAGTGAAGGAAGCCTGGCTTATCAAATATCTGTTGCGGACATTAATAATTATTATGCAATTAGTACTACTGGTTCTGATCTTTATCCTTCATATTCACCAGATGGAAAATCAATAGTTTATTGTTACAATTCTTCCATAAATACTATAACTGTAGACGGTTCAAATGAAAAAACCAATATTCATACAGCGGATCCCGGGTCGTGTTATTTTTCCAGAGACGGTAATTATATATATTTTATTTTTATCAACATGATGACTGAAATATGGAAGTGTGATATAGACGGCAACAGTCCAACTCGATTTGCATACGATCCCGTTAATAATTTTAGTTATTTCCGTTTAAAACCGTAAGTTATTTATTTGTACGCAATCAGTAAGTAATATGTATCCGTTTTACAAACCTATAAATTGCCTGACACTGGATAAGGATTTTTGCGCGCTTTCATATGACTAAAC
>CALGPD010000375.1 GCA_937960625.1 uncultured Spirochaetia bacterium
ATCCGGAGACTGAGGGTCAAGAGTTATCATAACACCGCAAGTATGTGCATTGATTCCCATAGCATCGTCAATGTATCCAATTTTTTCTATTGTGTCTCTAATTATTTTATTGTATTTAACTTCCTGCTGAGAAGTTATCTCACCTGCAACAATAGCAAGCCCAGTTGTAACTAAAGTTTCACAAGCTACTCTGCTCATTGGATCTCCGGCTAAATGAGCATCAAGTATAGCATCTGAAATTTGGTCTGCTATTTTATCAGGATGACCTTCTGAAACGGATTCAGAAGTAAACAAAAAATCTTTCTGCATAATTTTTTATCTCCTAAAATAATAACTGTAATTGATTGTTGAAATCAGTATTAAAGATAATAAAAAAAAGTAATCATATAAAAAAAAATAAGCAATGCATAGATTACTATGCATTACAAAGATTATAAAAATTATCTAAAAAAAGTTTGATTACTAAATTAGCTATTTTTTAACCACCGTAAGCTGCGAGTGCTTCTTGCTCACTATCATAAATATCAAAAAAGCTGGTAAGTTTTGTAAGCTCAAAAACTTTGCGTACAGAAGCATAAACGTGGATTATTTTTAGTCCACCGCCAGCTTTCTTCAAGTTTGATAAACTTGAAATTAAAACGCCAATTCCCGAAGAGTCAATGTAACTAACTTTATCAAGATTAATGATAATCTGATTTTTACCTTGCTCCATTTGATTTTTAATAGTCTCTTTAATTTCAGGAGCGTTGTACAGGTCTATTTCACCGTTAATGTCGAGGATCACAACATTTCCAACTTCTCTAACTTGAATATCCATTCTTCCTCCAATTAATTACCGATGCCGGCGAATAATTTTATATTTTTTGGATTTTACATCCCTGTTAAATTATATTTACTTAAATTGCAAATTAAATGTCAGTATTTATTAATTTTTAATTGTCCTGCAATAAGTTAATATATATATTAGAGCATTTTTTTTGTCAAGAAAAAAAACGTTCTTTACATCTAAATTTAGTTTTTATTACTTAAGATTTTTTTCAACAACTTCTATCAATTCATTCATCTTTATCGGACGAGTAATAAAATCATTACAGCCGGAATCTTCAATTTTTTCCTTATCAATTGTTAATGAATGCGCAGTTATCAAAATTATTGAAATACTTTTTGTGGCTGAATCACTTTTAAGTAATTTCGTTGCCGTTATACCGTCCATTTTAGGCATTGCCACATCCATTATTATTAATGACGGCTTAATTTCACGGGCTTTTTCAACTGCCAATTTACCATCTCTTACAGAAACAATATTGTATTTATTTTCTAAAACTTTTTCCAATAATTTAATATTAATTTCATTATCATCAACAATTAATACTGTTTTGTCACTCATCTCTTTTCCTGAGAAACTAAATTACAAAGAACATACTATCAGTGTTTAACTTTCTATGTCAACGAATTTATTATTTTATTTAAATTTATTCATAATATTAATCAGGATTTATATTGCTATAAATATAAACCAGTTATTTTTATTTTCGACAAAGGTTAAACATTAATTGAATCAATTATTTAGTTAATAACAATTAGAAACTTATTTTTTACTACATTACCCCTTAAAAGTATTAAAAAACCATTTTACCTTTCCCAGATAATACATTAAATTGTTTGAAATAAAATGAAATACATCTTCTAATTACATTTATGTTAAAAATAGAATAAAAATACTTTTTTTGAAAAATTGGATGGACAAAATATAAAAAATAGAGTATAAAATTAATGTAGGTGATAGTTTATTAAAGCACACTTTTACTCTTCTATCATCTTCGGTTAAAGTGTTATAAAACTTTAACATTTTTTTATTTTTTTGCATGGAAGCAAGTGAGATATATACCAAGGAGGTTGTTATCAATTCTAGGTACTGCAAAATTTAAATTTTTATTCTTATCTAAAGGCGCTAACAAAAAATCGTTTATTTGCTATTGAGGGACAGTAAATAAGCAAAAAATCGCAGCATGGAAGCTGCAAATGAAATCAAGGAGGGTTTCAATGATTATTAATCACAACATTAGCGCTATGTTTGCGCACAGGCAACTTTTTAACAACAACAATCAAATTCAGAAAAATATTTCAAAGCTTGCCAGCGGATTACGCATTACTAAAGCCGGAGACGATGCATCCGGATTAGCAGTATCTGAAAAAATGAGAGCTCAAATTAGAGGCCTTAACAGAGCTGCAGCAAATGCTGAAGACGGTATCTCTTTTATTCAGGTTTCTGAAGGATATCTTCAGAATTCACAGGATATTCTCCAAAGAATTAGAGAACTGGCTATTCAGGCTTCAAACGGTGTTTACACAACAGAAGACAGAATGCAGATTCAAGTTGAAGTTTCAGCATTAGTAGATGAAGTTGACAGAATTGCAAGCCACGCACAGTTTAACGGATTAAACATGTTAACCGGACGGTTCGCTAATCCTAAAAACGGAGGAAAACCTGAAGGTTCAATGTGGTTTCACATTGGCGCTAATATGGACCAAAGAGAAAAAATATTCATTGGTACTATGACAGCTGCTGCATTAAAAATCAGAACAAATGAAGGTAAAGTTATAAGTTTATCAACACCGGACAAAGCTAACATGGCTTTAGGTACAGTTGATGCCGCTCTTACAAAAGTTAACAAACAAAGAGCTGACTTAGGAGCTTACCAAAACAGGCTTGAATTCGCTACTAAAGGCCTTATGGTTGGAGCTGAAAATACTCAAGCAGCTGAATCTCGAATTAGAGACGCTGATATGGCTAAAGAAGCAATGGAGTATGTTAAAAATCAAGTATTGGTACAATCATCTACTGCAATGCTTGCTCAAGCTAACATGCAGTCTCAAAACGTATTAACTCTTTTGAGATAGTTTAAAGGAAAAAATTATAACGTTCCTTAAAATATCGTAGAACTTATAGTTTTACGGCTTTTAACAGACCTTCGAAACAGAGTGCACCCTCTAATAAAGAAGGTCTGCTATTAAGCCGCAAAACGGATTAATTAAAGGTAAACGTGTATATCCGTGTTTGTTTTCCGTGAAATTTGCATAACTAGCGGGGTGATGCAAACGAAACGGATTTGGATGGACAGGCACTAAAAGGTTATTGGATGCGGCCGTGGATATATACGGATTTTAGTTAATTTTGCGCGCTTATCTAAGGACAGACAAACGACTCAAGGAGGGACGTATGGTAGTGAATCATAACATGAGCGCTATTTTCGCTCACCGCCACCTTCAGTGGAATTCTAAAGGCATGGATAAAACCATGGAGAAACTTACAAGCGGTGAGAGAATTAATAGAGCCGGGGATGATGCTTCAGGGCTTGCAGTCTCTGAAAAAATGAGGTCTCAAATCAGAGGCCTAAGGCAGGCACAGCAAAATACCCAAAACGGAATTTCTTTCCTTCAAGCAACGGAAGGATATTTAGCTGAAACGGGAGAAATACTTCAAAGAATGAGGGAACTCTCTATTCAGGCAGCAAACGGGATATATTCATCTGAGGACAGAATGCAAATTCAAGTTGAACTAAAGCAACTCGTTGACGAGGTTGACAGAATTTCAAGTCACGCTGAATATAACGGTATGAAAATGTTACAGGGGCATTTTGCTTCTGCAAACTCACCGAGAAAAATGTTCTTACACATTGGCGCTAATATGGACCAACGTGTACGCCTATATATCGGTGACATGACAGCCAAAGCTTTAAAACTATCAGATGGCGGAGGAGAAACGAAAAAACTTAATGTATCGTACTCGACTCCTGATTCTGCGAACATGGCTCTAGGAACAATTGATAACGCTTTACGCCAGGTTAATAAACAACGCGCGGATTTAGGCGCTTATCAAAACAGATTAGAGCATACCTGGAAAGGTCTGGGAATTGCGGCTGAAAATATGCAAGCTGCTGAATCCAGAATCAGAGATACAGACATGGTTAAACAGATGATTAACTTTGTTAAACATCAGGTTCTAACTCAAAGTACAACGAGTATGATTGCTCAAGCCAATTTAAAACCACAAGCGGTACTAAGGTTACTCGGTTAAAACGGATAATAAAAACTTTTAGGGGGCACCCGCTTTTATACCCCCTAAAGTTTTTTCTACTAATTTATTCCTGCAATTAAATTATATTTAAATATAAAATATTTTGAACTATTGCTTAAGTTGATTCTGGAGAGTGAAATGAAAATTATAAATACAATTTTTATTATTATGGCTTTCTCGTTATTTATATTTTGCAAAAATCAAAGCGAAAACAATAAAACGAAAAAA
>CALGPD010000376.1 GCA_937960625.1 uncultured Spirochaetia bacterium
TAGTAATTATAGATATTTATCGATTCCGAAAAGCTGGAATTAAAAGGAATCACTTTACTAAGGTCATTTGTTATCTCAAGAAGCCCTGCCCAGGCAGTATCATAACTTTTCCTAGGTTCCTTTATAGAATAATCAAGATGGCCATCATTAAAAATACTCGTTCTTATTAAAACAGGATTCGAGCTGATTAAAGGATTTGGCATTGGAGGAAAATGTATTGTTCCTGAAAAGTTGAATAAATAGTAAAATAATAACTTCGGATGCCTAAAATAAAAATCTGAACCAAGGTTAGGTGCGGCAACAATAATAATTTTTTCAATATCATTTCTATATTTGGTTTGCCAGGAATATTTTACGATTGACATTATATATAAATACGCTGCAATTGCCCCTGCTCCATGGCAAATTAAAACTACTTTTTCAGAATTGGTTATCTCTTTAATTATTGTAATTGCGTTAGCAATCTGTTCAGCTTTTAAATAATTTGACCCCATATGATTTGAAAAACTCATTGTAAATACACTTTTTTGTTTATCAACTAAACCTTCAACTAAACCTTGTTTCATATCGATATATCTAAAACCAATTTGTGAGCTGAATCTAACAAACCGGTTATATGAAAAGCCGCTGAATAACATATCAGGAATTATTAAAACCGGATATCCATCTGCATTTTGCCAATTTTTGCCAAAATTTAAATTAAAATATTTTGAATGAGGTAAATCATTTTTAAATATTTGTCTAATTCTAAAATCATTGCTAATTGTTCCATGGTCATTATAGTATTCAGAAATATATTTTTCCTGAATAAAACCATCTTCTATATCTAATCCATGTAAATCATCAACGTACAACTTATGTGTTTCAAAAGGTTCATTTTGATTGAAAGGAGGTATACTATTTACAGGATTTAAGTTAAGTTTGTTTGACACAAGAATTCCCCGGTTTTAATTTTATAACTATCCAATCAATTTAAAATACTTCAATATTCAATATTCAATATTAAGCTAATAAATTAAATTTAAATTATATAAATTTCACATCGCAACACTCTAAAATTTATAATAAATTCTATATACAATTTTAATTTATTTAAAATAAAAAAAAATTTATCCGCCTAAATTATTAAATCTGTTAAATTATTTATAAAGTTTTGCTATTATTGCTGTATTATAATAATTTTAATAGTATGCTATCCAGTAATTTTATCAACAAAGTAGTAAACAAAATAGATTCAATGAGTATTGAAAATCTCAGGGAATTTATTTCTCATTTAAGAGACGATAGAGAGTTTTTTAAAACAATCTTTTCATCAATGCTTGAAGGCGTAATTGTTCTCGATACTGATATGAAAATTCAGTATGTTAATAATTCTGCCAGAAATATTTTACAAGTTGCTGAAATAAACGTGCTCGGCAAACCCTTCGATGAATTTATAAAAAATGAACAACTCAGAGATTATATCAATCAATCAATACGTGATAAAAACCGGGTAAATGACAGGGAAATCAACCTTGGGTTTCCTGCTATAAAATGCCTAAGAATAAATATTATCCCTCTGCTGAAAGAAGAAACAATAATCGGCGATGTATTAATGTTTCAGGATATTACAGAAGAAAAAGTTGAAAAAATAAAACTTCGCCGGGCTGAATCTCTAGCCGCGCTTACAACTCTTGCTGCCGGGGTTGCTCATGAAATAAAAAACCCGTTGGGCAGTATTGGAATTCATATCCAATTAATAGAACGTATCTTAAAAACCATGGACAACGAATATTCGGAACAAATACATTCGTTTCTCGATGTAATTAATGAAGAAATTGAACGCTTAAATGATATTGTGAAAAATTTTCTTTTTACTGTCAGACCGGTTGAACTAAATACCGAACGCATTGATTTATACAATTTGATTTCTGACATAGTTAACTTTATGAAATATGAGGCTGAAAAAGAAGGTATAGACATAATTTTTGAGGTACCGAATAACCTACCGGGAATTCATGCGGACAGCAGGTATTTGAGACCGGCTTTCCTTAATATAATAAAAAATGCTATCGAAGCTTGCAGTAACGGGGATAAAGTAGAAGTTAACGGATGTGAAAAAGACAATACCGTTGAAATTCAGATATCAGATACCGGTCACGGAATATCAGCGCCGGATATAGATAAAATTTTTGAGCCTTATTTTTCCACAAAAGACACAGGAACAGGCCTTGGATTGACAATTGTTTATAAAATAATTAGAGAACACGGCGGCAGCTTAAAAGTTGATTCCGTTGACGGAAAAGGCACAACGTTCACAATCATTCTCCCTACCAATGAACGCCCATCCAAAAAACAATTGAATTTTTCAGGATAACCTTTCAATCCACTATCAAAAATGATAGTAATTATATCTTTTTTGATAGTAACTACGCTTAATTTTTTGCAACCATATCGAGCCATCCCTCTAATTGATTGCTGAGTAACAAAATAAAAAAAATGGTTTATAAAAAAAACTGGCACACTGATTGCTTTACTATTTACAAATAATAAAATGGAGTAATAATATGAAAAAAATAATTTTTGGATTTTTGAGTACTTGTTTGTTATTAACAAGTATAAATTTATTCTGTGCCGAAAACGATTTAAAAGAACGTTTAAGAAAGCTCGAGGTTAAAGTTGAAGAAATGAACCGGAAGCAAACAGAGATATCAAATACAAACCCGCCGGATTCCGTTAAACAAAAGTGGGGAACCGGATTTAGTATAGGGTATCAAGTCGGATTATTAATGGC
>CALGPD010000377.1 GCA_937960625.1 uncultured Spirochaetia bacterium
TATTTTTACATGCGGTAATACATTAATACCAAAAATTGCCTTAGATTACCTTGTTAATTCTTTATATTCAAAACGTTATGAATATAAAGAGATTAAAAGAGGTATCATTTCATCAATTAAAGATGAAGACAATTTTTGTATCTCATCCTGTAGTTAGATTGAATATTTAACACATATGGAGAAAAGCATGTATAAAGTAATATTTCAGAATCATGATTTTATATTACTGAAAACCGAACAAAAAGGTTTATGCGTTATTGCAGCCAGAGATTTCAAAATAAATGAAACGCTTTTTTTAGTACCGTATATTCAGGAACATATTGAGAATTTAAATCATACACAGCTAAAACACTATTATTTAGTGGATGATGCGAATTCTCTAATTGGATATATAGCATTTGGCCTATGTTCCTTTCTCAGCCATTGCAAAACAAAACAAAACGTGAATTATAATTTTGATTACGATAACTTTCTTGTAAGATTCTATACAACAGAAGATATAGAAAAAGGACAGGAATTAATAATTGATTACAGATATAACGAAACTGAAAAAATTGAATTTGAAGAACAAGCGCCAATTTTTTTAGACCTAAATAAAGGAGAAATATATGCTAGTTAAAACACCGGAAACATATTTTTTTGCAGCAGGCGCAAGCGAAGGTTTTATGCGCTTAAATGCATTTGACGGAGCATTAATGGATGCAGGAGTTGGGAATACTAATTTATTAAAGATGTCATCAATCATACCTCCAAAATGTAAAGAAATAAAACCTATACAATTGCCGTACGGCGCACTTGTACCCGTTGCTTATGCTTCAATATCAAGCCAGGTGCCGGGAGAAAAAATATCAGCAGCAGTTGCAGCGTGTTTTCCTGTTGACGATGAAAAACCCGCGCTTATCATGGAATACTCGGCAAGAGGGCATAAGGAAGAAATAGAACAAATTGTTAGAAACATGGCGGCAGAAGGAATTAAAATGCGCGGATATAAGATAAAAGAAATAAAAAGCATAGCAAAAGAGCATACCGTAGAATCAACCGGATGTGTTTGGGCAGGAGTAGTCTTATGGTTTTAAATTCAGAAAAAAAAATCATTAACAATACACAAAAAGAACAATGGTATTTTGAAAACCAGTTACAGGGCTTCGGATTAAGCATGAAAATTAAATCCCGGCTGCATAAATCAAAAAGCCCTTTTCAGGAAATTGAAGTTTTTGACACTTATGATTACGGTATTTTATTAACTTTAGACGGGCTTGTTATGCTCACCCAAAGAGATGAATTCTATTACCATGAAATACTTGCTCACCCTGCTTTATATGCCCACCCTGCCCCCAAAGATGTTCTAATCATCGGCGGCGGAGATTGCGGTACTTTAAGGGAAGTTTTAAAACATAGCAGTGTAGAAAATGCTCATCTTTGTGAAATAGACAAGCAAGTCGTTGATATAAGCAAAAAATATTTTGATTTCACTAATGATGCGTTAAACAACGAAAAATCAAAACTTTTTATTGAAGACGGTTTTAACTTTCTAAAAAAGAATATTTCAAAATATGATGTTATTCTCGTTGATTCTACCGATCCAATTGGTGAAGCAGCAAAACTTTTCGGCCAGGAATTTTTCTCGCTTTGTTATAACGCTTTAAAACCTGACGGTATAATTGCAGGGCAATGCGGATGTTTTATGTATGATACCAAAGAGCCAAAAAGTGTATATAACAGTTTAAAATTACTATTTAATAATGTATCAATATATACCGGTATTACTCCCACATATCCTACAGGCACATGGAGTTTTTACTATGCTTCTAAAAAATACGATTTAATTAACAATTTTAATGAAAAAAGATACAACACTGAAAATATAGAATTAAAATATTATAATAAAAATATTCATAAATCATTAAGCGCAATTCCAGAATTCTTGAAAAAGGATATTTATGGAGAATAATTTAAATGATGAGTTTTTCAAAGCCAAAAACATTGATGACGCTGAACTTGTAATTATAGGAGCTCCTTTTGACAGTACAACGAGTTTCAGGCCGGGGTCAAGGTTCGGGCCGGCTTCAATAAGAAATAATTTATTCGGTTTGGAAAGCTATTCACCATATCAAAACAAAGATATGCAGGATTATAAAATATACGATGCGCTTGATATTGACGTTGTTTACGGCAACGCTGATAAAACATTATTGAATATAGAAGAAGCTCTATCAAAACATTATTTGAATAATCAAAAATGCATATTGCTAGGCGGTGAACATCTCGTTACTCTTGCTGCAATAAAAACTTTGACTAAAAAATTTTCAAAAATTAAAGTTATTCAATTTGACGCTCACCTTGATTTACGGCAGGATTTTTTAGGAGAAAAACTGTCGCATGCCTGCGTTATCAGAAGAATTGGAGAAATAACGGGTTTTGAAAATATTTATCAATTCGGTGTTCGGTCAGGCACAAAACAAGAATGGAATTTTGCAGGACATAATAC
>CALGPD010000378.1 GCA_937960625.1 uncultured Spirochaetia bacterium
CAGCCATGAACGAGCAGGCCATTGCCGCAAAAGAGATATTAAACTCCATGTCTTCTCTTGTTGAGATAACCGAACAGGTTAGGGGAGCTATTACAGAGCAGAAAACCGGCAGTGGTGAAATAATGAGGATAGTCACAAAACTCGAGCAAGCATCCCATATTATTGTTGAGGCGGCTTCTGCGTTATCCTTTAGCGCTGATAAGGTAATTGAAACCTTTACTGAAGCTGAGAGTGTTACAAAGCAAAGTGTAAGTTCAATTGGAGAATTACACGGTATAGTTAATCGGTTTAAGGTTGACGAGGGCAAATCAACTCAAATAACTGTTAGCGGTTAGTCAGGATATAGACTTGATATTTTCCTTACGATGGCTTACTTTTTTTTATCTTTACAAAGTTTTTAGATATTTATAAATTTAATGATTTTTTACTGAATACCCAAAAATTTAAATGATTGCTTTGTGTGTTCCGGAAATATATTTACTATGCCAATGATTTATTAAAACATGGAATTATTCTTTATTTTCTAACCACAAATGAAAGTATATTAACGTAAAATATAATCAAACATTAAGCAAGCATATTACGTTTTAAGTCAAAGCTGAACTTTTTATTTAACCGCGGGGTTTCAGGAGGTATTTTCAAATAAAGAAAAATTTTTTCTAAAATAAAATCATTAGAAATAAATAAGAAAGCATAAATTGAGGAACAAGTAATGATTTTATCGAAATATCTCTATTTCTTCTCCGTAGTAAAAAAAAGCCAACAAAAATCCTAAACCGAACATTTCCGCTTAGATTTTTGCATGCTCGTATATTAAAAGTGTATTCAAGTTTTGTCTTTTTTTTATCCTGTGCATATTGCGTCCATATAAGATAAAAAAATGAAAAATTTTGCTTATTTTATTAAGCATACTTTTTTTAGTTCAATCTTTCTGCTTGTCACCAGTCTTTCCACAGGTTTTTATAATTCCGGTTTTTAACCGGCTTTAGAATAAGGTATTATTTGTGTTTTGAGGGTAATCTAATCAAATTTATTCTTATTTTACAATATCTTTTATAATCAAACTTTTTTTAATTACACTTTAATATTAATATTTATTTATTTGAATATGAATAAAATTTTTATAATAATGCATCGAAAATTTTTATATATTTTTCATGGATATTAAACCGGAGGAAAAATGAGCAGCAATAAAAATAAAGAAAAAAAATCTATAAGTACTTCAATAAAATTTAGATTGTTTTTGGCTTCTATCGGTATTGCAGTACTGTGTATAATTTTATTAAGTTTAAGTTTTTATCTTGTGATGTCCCAAAATTCTATTAGCATTGCTAAAAAATTTATCGGCAACTATATAAACTCATTATATAAAACTATTGAAAGCAATCATGAAGTAATCCGTATTTATTCTAACCAAGAAAATAAAATTGTGAAACGTAATTTAAAAAGAAGAGTAAAAATAATGGAGAGCGTTTTGAAAGCGTATTATAAAAGTGCTTTAAAAGGCCGTATTCCCATGAAAGATGCGAAAGCTATGGCTAAACGATATTTACTCAGTCAAAAAATCGGTAAGAAAGGATATTTTTATTGTAATAGCCCAACCGGACAATCATTATGGCATCCTTCTAAATCTGTTGAAGGCAGGAATTTTAATTTACCCGGTAAACGGTTTGATTTTATACGTTGGCAGATGAAAAAACAGGAAGGTTTTTATGAATATTTATGGGGAGAAAAGAAAGTTAATAAACAAGGGAAAAAAATTACGATATACAACGAAAAAGTTCTTTATCAAGTATATTTTGAACCATGGAATTTAATCATTACTGCGAGCGCATATAAGTCTGATTTTGCAAAACTTTTGGGGACAAAAAATTCTGCATCCTATTTATTTAAAGAGAATATGAAAAAAGCAATAAGAAGAATGCAAATGGGCAAGGAAGGATATGCGTTTGTTGCTAATAGTGACGGAATATTATTAGTTCACCGGTTTAAGGAAGGACTAAATCTTAAAAACAATTTTGTTTTTAAGTTCATGTCTAAATCTGAAAATATGAAGCAAGCACAGAAAGATGCTGTTTTTTATTTGTATAATTGGCAAAATAAAAAAAATGAACAAAAAAGAGTTAAAGTAATGGCTTACAGGTATTTTAAACCAATGGATTGGTATATTTCAATATCAATGTATTTAAGCGATTTTTATGGGGGAATAGTTACAAAAATAGTAACATGGGTAGTTGTAAGTATATTAATAATAATTTCCGTTGTAGTTTTAATAGTAACGTTCATATCAAAGAGTATAGTTAAGCCGATTTTACGCGCATCGGATATGATACTTGATATTTCTCAGGGAGACGGAGATTTAACCAAAAGGTTACAAGTAAGGGGAAAAGATGAAATCTCTGTTTTAGGGGAACGCTTTAACCACTTTATTGATAATATTCAGGAAATTAT
>CALGPD010000379.1 GCA_937960625.1 uncultured Spirochaetia bacterium
ATCATACTTTGATTGTTAGGAACTGCCCAATAATCATAGCTAAAGAAATATTCTGAATCAATGATTTTTGAACCAAACCCGAAATTAAAACCGAAGAATGAAACGTAGTTTTTTTCGATATTCTCTTCATAGTTTTTGATTTGTGATTCAGCTTCATGTCTGGAATATACATCATGAGCAATGTTTTTTAAGAAATTTTTTGCTCTTGGATTTTCTGCTAAGTAAAATTTAAAATATTTTATCGCATCTTCTGCCCTATTATTAGCCATCTTTATATTTACAAAGTTATAAATATATATATTTAAAAGACCGGTTAGCAGTGTTAATGGCGACCATGCTTTTTTCATATGATCTTCGCTTTTTTTGTAATAACTATAAGCTGTTTTATTTAACATAAATAATCTTTTGGCTTCATCTTTGTTTAACTCCAGTGTTAAATCTTCGTATAGGATGCCTCTGACTTTATTTGAAATTACAAGATAATAATCCGGGCCGTTACCAGCACTTGTTTCAAGTTTTATTTGAACGTGTTTTGGATTAAAGCTATTAAGTTGGTCATTTTTTATTTGATTAATTAATCTGCTTTTCTTTCCTTTGTTAATCTTATCAATATTAATGTCTCTCGCTTTATTCTTATTATTATTAGTTGAAAAATTAAAACCAACGTAAAAAAGAAAACTTTTATTTGTTTTAGCATATGACCAATTACTCGTTATACTTTCTTTTTCATAACAGAGCGGAGCAAAATCTAATTTGATATCCATGCCGAAAAATAAGCCTTTGTTTTTATCTAAGTCCAACAAATAAGAAAATGAAAATATAAAACCAAAGTTGTAATCACTGTTATCAACTATCAGGTTTGATTTATCTTTGAGAACAATATAGCCTGCAAATAAACCCGCACCTAATACGAAATTTTTTATTTTAAAACCGATCATAACGTTAATGGATGCCATACCTAATAAAGGATAAATATCATCCTGTGCGGATAATCTTAATAAATTAAAATCCAAATCCGTGATTATCCCGGCATTACCATTTAAAAAAGGAAAATACATAAGCCGTAAACCTGACGTTAATGAAAAAGAATTATAATTTTCGTATACATTAAATGTGCTGAAACCAGGGCCAAGTTTAAATCCTATGCTGTAAAATGCCGGATATCCAGTCATTTTATAATCCGAGGTTTTTTGTCCGCTACCGTTTTCTCCGTTGTTATTTTCTTGTGCCAAACACAACGAGTTAAAAATAAATAGTAAAATAACCATTATAAATATTTTTTTAAGCATTATAAATCCCTTAGAATTTGTATTACCCAATAATATATACACGTTATTTTTAAATATCTAATTAAATTAATAAAAATGTAATAATACTGATTAATATTGTTTTTTTATTTTTAGTACATTACATAAAGTTTTAAACTAATTTATTTTATAGATTTATTTATTATTAATTTCTATAAAATTTGCCATGCATACACGTGTATGCTATAATGAGGTTGTTTTAAAAATTAAATTCCGGGAAAAAAATTGGTTTATCTTGAATCAAAAGACGGCTCCAGATATTATGCAATTGTAAACCTTCAGTATGATTTATTTAGTGAACACGTTGTATGTGTCAGATACGGGCATAGGGGCTATCCGGGGCATAGTTTTTATCGCTATTTTGACGAACCTGACGCAAAAAAGAAATATGTTCAGCGTTTACTTGATATGCGGTTTAAACACGGTTATCATATCGTAAAAAATGACTGATTCTTCCATAATTACATAAAAATTGACTTTTAAAATTATGTATCCTATATTTAACTGATAGTTTTAAGCATAATTAGTGTTACTAAATATATTATAAAAACTTTAAATAAATTTAACTTTCTATTGGAGGAAAAATGAGAAACAATACAAAAGTGAAAATAGTAAGCGCATTTTTTATTATATCACTTTTTCTAAATATTCTTGGCTGTGGTAAAAGCTCAGGTTCAGGAAAAAAAGAAAATATTATTCCTGAATTGGAATCAAATAAAAGTCAAAAAAATGAAACAGTTGAGAAAAACCGTAAAGATTTACATTCGGCCGAAGCTTTGCAGAACGCTTTAAGAAACGTAGCAAAGTCGATTACCCCCGCGGTTGTAAATATCCGCGCGATTAAAGTAATACGTACCAGAAGATTCTCACGTCATGATTTTTTCAGGTTTTTTCGAAGGCGCATGCCTCAAAAAAGAAGAGGAAGAGCTATCGGATCAGGATTTATAATTAATAAAAAAGGCTATATTATAACCAATGCTCATGTTGTGAAAAATGCTGAGAAAATAACAATTGTATTGCAGGATGAAAGAGAGTTTAGGGCAAAAATCGTAGGTACTGATCCTGCAACGGATATCGCTTTACTAAAAATTAAACCTTCAGGAAAAGAATTGCCTACCTGCCCTATTGGAAATTCTGATAAATTACAGGTTGGAGATTTCGCTATTGCAATCGGAAATCCGTTCGGATTACGGGGTACTGTTACTTTCGGTATTATTAGCGCCAAAGGCCGTTCAAGGCTCAGCGGTACTGACGCTTCACTTAAAAACTTTATTCAAACAGATGTACCTATAAATAGAGGAAATTCAGGCGGCCCGTTATTAAATATCAGGGGCCAGGTAATCGGCGTTAACTCTATGATTTATTCTCCGTCAGGAGGAAACATCGGTATCGGATTTGCCATACCAATCAATATTGTTAAAAATGTCGTTGCCCAGATAATGAAAAAAGGAAAAGTTGAAAGAGGATTTATCGGAGCTATGATACAACCCATTGATGCTGCAACAGCGCGTCACTTTGGTTTTAAACGTAAAAAAGGCGTTATTATTTCAAGCGTTAAGCGCGGCGGCCCTGCTGATAGAGCCGGACTTAGAAGCGGGGATATTATTCTTGAAGTTAACGGCAAGAAAATCAAGACACTTGAACAACTTAAACGAGTTATTTCTTATGTGGAACCGGGTAATAAAATAAAAATGAAAATTTTGAGAAAAGGTAAACAAATAGATATTACATTACGCGTTGGCAGTATGTCAAAACTAGCCAGAAGCAATGATGCTAACCGTTATTACCAAGGCGGCGGAGAAAATAAACCCGAAGAATACAATGATAACGGCGTTAAAAAAGTAAACTGGATGGGGCTTGGAGTATCCGATATAGATAGTTATTCCGGCGGAGGCGGTAGTTTCTTTGGAAGAGAAAAACAGCGGCAAAGAAGACGTTCTTCAGTTAACGGCGGAGTTCAGGTTATTGAAGTTAATCAAGACACAAGTGCCGAACGCGCGGGAATTAAACCCGGTGATATAATATTAAGTATAAATTATAAAAATATACGTAATTTACGGCAATTTAAATCGTTTATAAATAAGAACGGCAACGTAAAATCTTATTTCGTTAAGATTAGCCGTTCAGGCAGAATAATGTTTAAAACAATAGAAAAAAGCCCACAATCATAAATAGATAAAAGCTGCCTGAAATACGGCAGCTTTTTTTTATTAACATCTAATACCAATTCTTAAATATGGAATTTTAACCAAAATAAACATTTAAATAACTCGTTGCCTTTGTTTTTGTTGCACCATCAGGGATTGCTTGGCTTCGCTCGTAGGAGTCTGCATTTTACCCGTCATTGCGAGGAACAAAGTGACGAAGCAATCTCGCTTAAAATAAATGTGATTGTATTCTTCTTTTCTTTCCCACTGATTCACAGGATTTACACGGGATAGAACAATCAGGCTTAAACCAAGAATACACGCTTCAAGTCAACCGCTTTTTTAATCCATCTTCTATGTATCCTCTTCATTCGTAGGCAATTTCTTCTTTTCTTGTTCTGTACCCGCTAAACTTACCCGGGCTCTCTGTGGCTTTACTTCTTTTCCGAATTTAAATGGGGCTTGTTAAAATCAAAGCATTGCTAATAAAATATAATACCATTTCTGACATTATATTATTTGTAGGGAACGCATATCTGCGTTCCCGAATTGAATTTATCTTTATTACGGTTAAAAGAAGGCTAAAATCGATTTGCTTGTTATTTAATAAATTTTGTATCCACAGAAATTATATTTCCGGAAAAATCCATTATTTTAATAACTATAACGTTTTCTCCGTTTTCAAGTTCTTTATGGTTCTTTTTAGTTATGATATAACGGAATGTTTCAGTTTTTTCGTCAAATATACCGTCAGCAGGGAGAATTGCTTTCCACTGGCCGTAATTAACAGTAATTTGCGCCCTGCCGATCATGCTTAGTTTATCAACAGCGGTAAACGTTAGTACTAATTCTCCGTTGACGTTTGATATTTTGATATTTTTTACAATAGGATTGGTATTGTCGATAAGAACAGGAGATGATATTTTTTCTCCGATGCGTTCTAAATCTGCCGGGTTATTAATTCCGTCATTTGCTATAATTCTAAAATTGTACATTCCGTCAGGAAACATTCTTGAATCAAAAATTACATAGATTTTTCTCGTTTTTCTTAACACTACTTTCCATTTGTTGCTGCCGCGTTTTTTTATGAAAATCTTGTACCAAAGTGAATCATGGTCCGGGTCGTAAGAACTCCAGGATAATTTACAGATATTATAATCTTTTCCACCTGTTTTTTTTCTGGAAACCCCTTTATTGAACCGTATTCTCGTTACTTGAGGCGGTCTGTTATGTTTTAAGAAAGGAATTAATATTCTTCTTATAATTGGTGTTACTGAAGTATTTGAAGTCCTAATTATAAGTTTAAATTGAATATATCTTGCGGCAGGACTCTGGATTTTATTTCCGTTTCCTGTTTTAAGCCATTTTGACCAGGTGTTATCCGGCCGCGAAGTATCGCCCGTGCGCGTATAAAAGCTGATGGATGTTGAAACCGGAAAATCACCTTTTACGTTTATTTTACCCCATTCAGATGTTGCTGTAGTATTGTAAACAATTGATTTATATTCCCCTGTTTTTGCGTATTGTGATTTAATGGAATAAACCTTACCCGGATTTCCCGTTCCAACCATAATGGTATTTTTATCAATCTTTTTTAAACATAGGATTTGATTTTCCTGTAATTTGTATGAATAATAAGCCCGTTTGTTTTTTGCAATTTTAAAGATAATACCCATTGTGCCGGAACCAATGTATATATCTTTATTATTCATAATAGCAAGTGAATGAAAAATGAAATTATCTTTTGTAAAAAGTTTTGTTACTTTTTTTTCTTTATTATAAACATAAACGGAATTTTTTAAATATCTACCTCTTGATGAAAACTTTTTTGTGCCTTTGCTTTGCCGTAAAAAAGAATCAGTATAATCGAAATTGTTCCTTGGAAGTATTAATTTTTTTGCCCTTCCGGTAACGAAATACACTTCTCCTAAACTGTTTACAGCAACCGAAGTTATTTCTTTTTCATAGGTTTCATATAATACTTTGGTTGTATTCGTTGTTGAATTATATTCATATAAAGCGCCGATACCTTCACTTACAAAATAAACTTTGTTTTTATATATATCCAATGCCTGAAAATGATTATCCGATTGATTTTTATAAATTAATGTTTTCACTCCTGATGAAGATATTTTATATAATCCTGCCGTAGAGCCGCAGGCAACGAAAATATCTCCTGCGGGATTGGCTTTAATTTGCCAGATATATTTTTCTTTAAAACTTGCTATTTTTTTAGCATTTCCGTTGTAATCAATAAACCATATTTCGCTTTCCGGTAAAACAGCAGCATATACACCTTTATTAGTAGAAGTAACGGAAATGATATTAAAGCCTTTTGCTTTAAAAAATACTTTTGATTTACCTTCATTTGTTCTTTTATAAAGCTTTCCTTGATTACCCGAAGCTATGTATAAATTGCCGTCTGCCCCTTTGGTTAAATCATTAATTATTAAATCGTTTTTATCGTGAATAGGTTTAATTGCACCGGATAAACGTAAGTAACCATGTTCAGTCACTGTAACGTTTTTTCTTTCTCCTTTATTAAATGCATGAGCTTTGGATAGGGAAAAAAATCTTGTGCTTGCAGTAAAAATTCTACTAATAGTTAGTAAAACAAAGATAAAACAAATAGTTAATTTTTTCATGGTTTTCCTTTTTATTGATTTTCTATTCGGATTTGAATTTTTCCCCAACCGTTTATCAAATAATTGGTTGGAAATGTTTTTATTCTTCTTATATAACTAATAGGGTATGAATCCCCATAAACTGTCCTTGCGCCAAAGGCATATGCTTTACTTGAAGGCAAATTGCTCATTATATATCTGTTTATTACCAGGCCTGGCGTTTTAATATCAGACCAGACCGCAAAATCCATTGAACTTCTGTTCCGCCTTTCAAGTATTTCAACTAGATGGTCAATTGAACGGGGCTGATAATAATACTTATAATATCGTTGATGGGTTAAGCTTTCAACCTTGCTGCTTCCAATAAATATAATATATTTATTTTCTCTAATATTTTTAGGTATTCTAACACTAATCAATTTGTGAACAATTTTACCTCTAAAAGGCATTAACGTTACTATTAAATCAATTTTTTCTCCGGGTTTTGCTCTAGCCTTAAGAAGCTTAATTTTATAAATATTAGCTATGTTAAAATTTGCGCTTGTTTCAATTTTTGTATCAATAGATTGAATTTTTATCCTGTTAAACCAGTTATAAATTACAAACTGTAAAGGACGAATTAGGGTTTTAAGCCTTTTCATTATTGCTTTAGGGTTAGTAGTAACGTAAAAATCATTAAAATTTAATGTGTAATTTTTATTCGTTTTTTTATCAAGAAATTTAACAACTACATCGGTTTTTACGCTACCTTGATGCAGCTTGCTCGTTTTTTCAAACAATGAGTTGGCAACCAAAGCAACGTATAAGTTTATAAACATATACGGGTCTTTTATCATTGTATAATTAAACTTTTCTGTGCTGTCATCATCTTTAACTGATATTTTTAAAGGAATCATACTCGCTGTCTTGCCTAAAATTCCCGATACTCCCTCTGCCCTGTCCTGTAATAACATTCCAACAGTATTAGTTGATGATGCTATTTTCCATGAAAGCCTTCTGGAAGCAAAAACATAGTGTACATAAGCCCTTGTCATTGGACAATTTATTGCCCCCCGTTTTATTAATGGATGCCCAAAAATAAGCACTTTATTGCCTTTTCTATGTGTTACGGTTCCAATTGCAGTAATATTGGAATCTCCTCCCACAATTTGTGCTCCTACGGCTTCACCGGGGTCAAGGGTGGTTTTGATTTTTTTGTTATCAGTTGATGTGCCGCCGGCTTGTATTTCAAATCCCATTTTGCTAAAATCTTTTTTCAGAAATTTTATGATTTCGGGATGAAAGCCGGAAACCACAAGTGGAGTTGGAACGGGCTTTACTCCGTTGAGTTTTACGTTGTTATGTATAAGTTCGTAATCTTGTTTTGGCGGTTTAAAATTATAAATTGAAGCAGATTTAAAAAGAAACTTTTTATAAGGAATGTTTGGCGTTGAAGTTCTTTTCCATATATCGAGCATATATTTAATAGGCTGAATGCCTGCTATTGGTTCTAATGAATAACCCCATGTATATGCAACGGCACCAATTAGCCTTCCGTTGATGTATACCGGGCTTCCGCTCATACCCTGCTGAACTCTGGCTAATTTTATTGGGCCTCCGGAGCATTTTGCTAAAATCATACTTCTGCCGGGTTTTGTGTTTTTTAATATACCGAGTATTTTAACTTTAAATTTTGTTAATTTGTATCCATGAAATACAGTTAATCCGTATCCTTCCATACCTTCTTTTATTTCTTTTAAATACATGTATTCGCTGTTTTTAGCAGCAAAACTTATTGAATTACTTATTATAAGTAAAATAAAGAATTTCAACAGAAATATTTTTTTAAGCATTAATAAACCTTTCTTTTATACTTTATAGTAATTAAAAAGCCAAAAAAGTCAACATTAACTTTCTCCTATTCCATAATACATTAATTAGAAAAAATAAGGAAGTAAAAATTATTCATAAAATATTTTTATATGAATTTTTAATATTTGAAAATAGTGTTTTACATTCTTGACTATTGATTATTTACTAATTAAATTTGCGTAACATTTTTAAAGCCCGGGTGGCGGAATTGGTAGACGCGCATGGTTGAGGGCCATGTGGCAGATAATGCTGTGCTGGTTCGACCCCAGTCCCGGGCAAATAAAAACATGTTAATTAATGTGTAAAATTTGTTTTATATATTAATTAACTTTTTTTATTGACATTTGGAAAAAATTAATATATAAATTATGATAATTTATTCATCTAGATTGAATATAAATTAAATTTTTTAATAGGGAGTAATAAATATGAAGAAAAAAATTCTCATACTTATGACTATTTTATTGCTTGCGTTTCCTGCAGTTAATGCCTTTAGCGCATTAAACGCAGAAGTTCCAACTTTACATGGAAGCAGCGGTTTGATTGCTTTACCTACGGCAAATGTTCAGAAAGCCACTTCAATTGCTTTTGGCGGTTGGTTTTTATTCCAAGAATTTGGTTTCTTACCCCGTGTTCTTGTTTCCTTTATTAATAACTGGGAATTAGGCGGTGGATTTGATATACAAAATCCGAATGACCTTTCATTTACAATCAACACAAAGTATAAGTTTTATGATAACGGAACCTTTAAGTTTGCAATAGGTGGAAATTTTCAGCACAATGCTAATGAGTTCGATTCCTGGGATAACGGCCAGATTTTTCTCGTTATGACATGGACTGGCTGGGCCAACACTACAGCTTTTATCGGTTATACTTTAGGAAGCGATAACTCTAGTAATATAGATTTCGGAATTGGTATTGAAAAAATATTGTATGCCGGCGGCTTTGGTGGTATTGCAATTGTTGCTGACTTTACTAACTTTCCTTATAGATATCATAAAGGATCTATTCAGGGCGCAGGTGAAGATATAAGAGGTATATTTAACTTTGGAGCAAGAATTCTCATCAAAAATATTATCATAGTTGATTTTATTTTAGTTGATATTTTAGACGATGAAAGATCCGTTGCTGCTTCAATATTCTGTAAATTAACTTTTTAATTAGATATATCATTTCTATATTAAAATCTCTTTCTTGGTTTAACAGGAAAGAGATTTTTTATTTTAATTTTTACCAGTTCATTATCTTTTAATTAAATCTTTTTATACAAAACTTTTATAAAAAATGCATAGAAATTAAAAAATAATCATACTTTTATTTGTTCTTTACTTAAAAGGATAGAAGTTTGGAGGTATGATGAAAAAGTATATAATAATTTTATTGGTTTTATTAGCTCCTTTGATGTATGCGGAAAGTGTAAACTCTTTAATAAACGATTTTAATCAGAAAAACAACTATAGAAGAAGGTATAGAGCAATATATCTTCTATCAAAAAGAAAATATATTCCTATTTTAGAAAAATTTACTGAAATCATGACACTAAGCCATCATCAGATGAGGGAAAGTGCCGGAAGTTTACACCGTATGCGCAGGATGATTAGCTATTATCTCGTTTTTTATACCGGTGTTGAATATGGAAAAATAAAATCCTATGTTAGCCAGTTTTTAGTCTATTTAAACACTTCATATGACCTTGACACAAGTTCAATTTTGATAGTTTCTTTGTCAAAAATTATCAATAAAGGCGGCGATTTAAATCATAAGGTTCAGATTATTAAAAGAATTCAAAGTGTAGTTTACAAAATGAGGCGTTTAAGCAGTACTAATGCATATTACAGAGCAAACAAAGAGCGAATAATAAGAAGAATTCTCACTGCGCTTACTATTGTCAAACACAAATCTGCTTTAAAGGTTTTACGCAAAATGGGTGAGATGAATCTAAGAGAAAAACATTTACAGAGAATAAGAAAAATTATTGATACACATTACTCTTCCTAAAGATCTTTAAAATAATCACAAAGGTGTGAGATTATGCAATTCTCACACCTTGGCTTTCTTGCTTTACATATTTGCCTTCCGTGGTTTGTTATAAGATGTGAAAACCGGGTCCGTTTATCTTCAGTAGAAATATTTATAATATCCTTTTCAATTTTATCAGGATTAGTATTTTTTGATAAACCAATTCTGTTCATAAGCCGTTTAAAATGAGTATCAACTATTATTGCCGGTGTATTAAAACACGTTCCTAGCACAACATTTGCGGTTTTTCTACCCACACCGGGTAATCCGGTTAATTCTTTCATGGTGCCCGGAACGTCGTTTTCATGCTTATCCATAATTGCTTTGGCTGCGTTTATTATACTTTTTGCTTTATTTTTATAAAACCCGGTAGAATGAATATCCAGCATTAATTCTTCAAAGTCTGCATTCGCATAAGATTTTACGTCTGGATATTTCTTGAAAAGTTTTTCCGTAACAATATTTACTCTTTCATCAGTGCATTGCGCAGCGAGAATTGTTGCAATTAACAGTTCCAACGGAGTGCTGAAATTTAATTGAATTTTTATATCCGTATATTCTTTATTCAGAATATCATAAACTTGTGTAAATTTATCTTGTAAAGTCATTCTATATTCCTTTCTTTTTGTTGAAAAAATTTGCGATTTGTTCTTTATCAAGGCAGTTAATAACGTGTTGTTTTTCAAGCCAGCCTTTTCTCGCTGTTAATATTCCGTATTTAATATGGTCAATTCCTGAAGTAGAATGCGCATCAGGATTTATGGCAAATTTAGCTCCATTTTCCTTTGCTTTTTTAATATATTTCCAGTCAATATCAAGCCTGTGGGGATTTGCGTTTATTTCAATAACCACGTTATTTTTGATGCATTCGTCAATAATTGCATCGTGGTCAATTTCATAACCCTTTCTGCCTAATAATAATCTTCCTGACATGTGCCCCAGTACCGTTGTATAGGGATTACGCACTGCGTTTATTATCCTTTCCGTCATTTTATCTTTTGGCATAGTAAAATTAGAATGTACACTAGCAATTACCAAATCAAAACTTTTTAGAATTTTTTCTTCATAATCCAGGGAACCGTTTTTCAAAATATCAGCTTCAATTCCTGAGAAAACGTGAAAATTTTCATACTTTTGGTTTAATTTTTTTATTTCTGCTTGCTGTTCGAAAATATCATGTTCGTTTAGCCCACCCGCATAAAAGGCTGATTTAGAATGATCACTAATACATAAATATTTGTAACCTTTTTCAATACAGGCAACGGCCATATTTTCAAGAGTATCAGAACCATCTGAATACGTGGAATGTGCATGCATTACACCTTTTATATCCTGAATACCGATTAATTCAGGAATATTGTTTTGCCTTGCAGAATCAATTTCCCCGTTATTTTCTCTAATTTCTGGAGGAATATATTCAATACCGGCACTTTTAAATATTTCAGCCTCGGATTTATAATTACCTTTTTCCAGTTTTATATTTTCAACGTGTTCTTTGACGCCGGTATTGATAAACAAACTATAATAAAAATCGTTGTCATTTGTGTTCACAAATTTAATGTTAAGATTTGATTCAATATCTTTAATCGTTTCATCAGTTTTGCAGATAAAAACGAGTTCATCAACAATAGGAACTCCTCTTCTATATGTGCCTGCAATTTCAATTTCCTTTATGTTGTATTTTTCTTTTAATATTTCTTTTATTCTTAAAATTTCATTTTCTGCATCATTTAATAAAGCATGGCCTGAGAATTTCTTTAACTCCTGAATTTGGTTTAAAATTTTATTCTGTGTTTTTTCTCCAAATCCTACAAGTGAAATTAAACGGTTTTCTTCGCACGCATATTCAAGTTCGCCTAAGCTCGTTGTACCGAGCTTCTCCCATAGATGGATTATTTTTTTAGGCCCTAAACCTTTAAGCTTGAGAATATTGAAAATGCCTTGAGGAATTTTGGCTTTAAGGTTTTCCAGATACTCAGAACTTCCTTTATCATAATATTCATATATTTTTTGAGAAATAGCCTGGCCAATACCGTTAATATCAGTGAGTTGTTTATTTTCAATTAATTGAACAATATCCTGATTGTAATTTTCAATGGCCCGTGAAGCTTTTTTGTATGATGAAATTCTAAATGAGTTTTCTTTTAATAATTCCATACATATTGAAATTTCATTTAGAAAATTTATTATTTGCTTTTTATCTATCATAAATATTCCTGCATAAATTTTATTTTAGTGAGATTTCCTTCAAAAATTATCTTACAATTATGATAACCCTTATTTTATTTTTGAGCAAACGAAAAATTATAATGGAGATTATGCAATGAAAAAGACAATATATTTTATATTAATTTTTATATTAACTCATAATTTGTTTTCTGATGAAATAGAGCAG
>CALGPD010000380.1 GCA_937960625.1 uncultured Spirochaetia bacterium
AGATAAGTCATCTCTATTTTTATTTAAATAAATATCAAGATTTGTTTTTTTTATTGTATTTTTTTAACTATTTTCCCTTCAATTGGAAAAAGGAAAATATTATTTTACATAATTAATATTAAAATAACTCTCATTATTTACCACCGTATATATTGTTTAGGTCCTGAACATGCTGCATAAGATTTAAGCGCTTAAAATATCTCTAATTTTTATAACGCTTAAATAATCGTCCATATTCATATAATGTCCATTGCATAAAGAATAGTCAAACTCAAAATTCTTAAAAAACTCACCAAATATACATAAATTAACCACTAAGAATTTAATGCCGCGTTTATACCAAAGTTTTGTTTTAAAATTCCATGACCATGCCCATTGAAACGCCAATATGATAACCAGCTATTGAATTATAAACTAATGAAACGCCGATAACCGGTACTCTTAGCCATTTTAAAATATTAAAGGAAACCGCGATGTCAAGGTGAAGTGTATACGTTATCCAACTGTCATCGAACTTAACTTCCATTTTGCTGTCAACACCGGTAGCAGAACCGCTGCCAATGTAATCAACATTTGTATCTATTAAGAATTTTCTTTCTATATTTATAATTTGAATTCCTAGGCCGGCACAAACGTTTAAATTCAACCATCTCCACATGAAATTATACTTAAAACTCAAATCAAATGTAAAAGAAGAATCTCCTGCATCAGTTATTCCATCAGCTATAAGATTAATTATCTCATTTGAACTATTAACCTGTAAATTCGAATTATTATAGCTGAAGTTATTTCCTCTTTTAATTTTGCTAGGAGTAATATTTAGAAAGGAATAAAACACTGTAAACGACAAATACATTTTTGAATAGGATTTATTAGTAAATTTTTTCAATTCCTTAGTTTCATAAACTTTCCATAAAACAGTTAAGCCAATAGGTATAACAACGTAAAAAGATGTATTTATAAATATTGAGACTTTTTTATGTAACGGCACTCCAAAGTAAAACAACATTCCTGCTCTTGTATCATACTCCGGAGCCCATTTTAAGCTTTCGGTTAAATTTTCTTCTGATCCTATTTCATTTTTAATTAAGGAATTACAAATATAACCAAACGTAAACTTTTTAACCAGCCTGTCTATTTGAAAACTCGATGTTGCTAAAGGCAGATAGTCAAAGCTTTCCTGAAATTTTATTGCTTCATGAAAACTCGATTTAAGTTTATTTACAAATGCGTTGTAAACAGTAGTCGACGGAAACTCACTGGAAACATCGGTTTTAAAATTAATTGTTGCTCCCGCGAAGCCATATGAAGATAAAAATAAAATTAAGACTAGTGATTTGAATAATACTTTCATGTATTTTTCCTTTGATTTTTTAGTAAAATATTATTGTTGAGTTATTATCAGGAATTAAAACTTTTTACTAAACATAGACTATATGCACATAAAATGTATTTTTCAAAAATATTTTATTTTTTTTAATTTAAAATAAAAACCGCCAAAAAAACATAGATTAACGCAAAGTGATGAGGAGGGCATAGGGAAAGCAAGTATTCCTGTTTCAAGTCAAAAGGTTTCTTTAATCCATTCTTTAAAAATCCTCTTCATCCGTGGGCAGTTTTTTTTTCTTTCCAACGTATATAAAAAATCATTTGCCCTCTTTATTTAAAGGGGGCTTGATAAAACCAACGCGTTGCCAAACAAACCAGGGGATTTATTAATCTTAAGTCCATATCCGGTAAAAAAATCTTGCTGATTCTATTAAGCATTTTTTTTTACTAAAACCCTTCACGTTTTTATGTCCTTGATGGTAAAACCGGAAACTTTTTACTTACAACGTGAATACTTTCTTTAAACTTATTTCATATTACGGTTTTAAAAAAATGTCCGGATTGATATATCTATAGGGGCTAATGAATTTTAGCATAATTTGATATTTAGATTGACAATAACGTGAATTGCTTTTATTATGTTGTAATTCTTTATTAAGGATACGTTATGGATATTAAACCGGGAATAATATTAAATAATAGATATAAGATTGAAAAGTTGATATACAGTGGAGGCATCGGGCAAACTTACCTTGCTTTTGATGAAAACAACCAGCGTGAGGTTGCTTTAAAAATCCTTGAGTTTGAAAAAGTTACGGATTGGAAAGTTGTTGAGTTATTTGAAAGAGAAGTTAAGTCTTTAAAAAGTTTGGAAAATGACAATATACCGGATTATTTTGACCATTTCACAACAAAGCTTGAGGGGGAGACATTATTTGCCCTTGTACAGGAGTTCGTTGACGGAAAAAATTTGAAACAGATTATTCAAAGCGGAAAAAAATATACAATAAAAGAAATTGAAGAATTTTTAAAACAGCTGTTAAACATTCTTGATTACATTCATAATTTAACTCCGCCCATTATTCACCGTGATATTAATCCGAATAATATTATTATTGATAAAAACGGTAAAATTTATCTCGTTGACTTTGGCGCGGTTGGCGGTGTTGTTAATGAGACTTACGCGGCTGCCATGTCCAATACGTTTGTGGGCACTATCGGTTACATGCCTCAGGAGCAGCTTTTCGGTAAAACCACACAATCATCTGATTTGTACGCGTTAGGCGCGACTCTGATTTACATTTTAACGGGTAAGGATATTTTTGAGTTTGAGATGGACGATGAAATGCGGATTAACTATAAGCCATTTGTTAATCTTCCTGATTATTTAGAAAGAATAATTGATTTGATGATAGAACCTAATGTAAAGAAACGCGTTAACTCTGCTGCTTCTGTTTTAGATATGCTTAAAAATAAACACGAAAACAAATACAATAAAATGGGGGATATATTTTTTAATATCAATGACAGTTCAATAAAGATTATTTCTTCCAGTATAAATAATAACGGGCAAACTTCTGAAAAAATTTTTACTTCGGATAATTTTAAAGGTGAAGATATAATGGATTTTGTTAAGAAGAATTTTGGTGTTGACAATAATTCAGATGTAAAAGTTGTATTTTCGGATAACGGAAATCCAAAGGATATGGATGAAGCCAAGCAAATGATTTCAGATTTTTTTAATCAGAAGGGTTTTCAATCTTCAGGCAGTATTAATAATATTTTTAATTTTGACAATAGTAATATTCCAAGAAATATTTACGATGATAAGGAAGAAAGAAAAACAACCAGAATGGCAATCCTTTTCGTTTTAGGGATAATGGGTTTAATTGGATTGATAGGAATAATTGCAGCGTATTTATTAAGGTAATGCTTTGTTTTTATTTGCCCTACAAAATTTTTTATCGATTTAATATCTTTAGGGAGTAGAATAACTTTAAACTATATTCTTGCATCAACTTTTATTGAATTTTTAATGCTTGTGTGTTAGAATTTAATTGTTAAGGGGAATATTTTGATTTTGAGTAAAATTTTGCGTAAGTTAAAATTCTGTTTAGTTATAATTCTGATTTCTACTTTTTTGCTTATTAATGTAACAGCAAAAGAAACTGCATTGTTGGGCAAATGGAGTTTGGTTTGTCAAAGCCCGCATCTAAAAAAAGCAAGCATATATTTCTATATGACTATTAAGCAAAAGAAAAAAAAATACGTTGTTGATATAGAGCGTAAAGGCGGATTTCTTCTTCAAGAAAACATTCAGGTTAACATTTCCCGCAACAACATAACTTTCATAAGAAAGATTAATGAATGGCAATATAATTTTAAGTTGAAGATAGTTAATTCAAAACTAATAACGGGAAAATATGGCTTTCTCGTTAACAATAACTATAAAGGCGATTTCTCCGTAAAAGCGCAAAAATTGGAAAAGCCCTCACCTGTAATAAACGTAAACGGGGAATGGTATATAAACAACGGGAAAAATTACAAGTTAAAATTAATAGCTAAGGGTAATACTTTATCCGGTGTAATTATAAAGAATAATAAAATTTTATTTAAACTCAGCGGAACTATTTACGGAAATGAAATTGCCCTGCTTAGATATGGTTATGACTGGTATGAAATTTATTTTACTAAAACCAATGACAACGGAAAAGTTTTTAAAGGCAAGTCAATATACAATGATAAACGTATTTCAAATTTTAATATCTCTAAAACAATAAAACAAAAACCTAAAAAGTTTATTCCACTAACAGTAAACGGTTGGAAACCTTTGAAGAAAAGCACATGGGGCGGATATATAATTTTTGAGCAAGGAAGAAATAAGATATGGTGGCTTGATGAAACAGGGTTTATCCATCCTATTGAGATGAAAAGAACTCTGCTTCAATATAAAGAAACGTATTTAAATATTAACATCGCGCCTTTGAATACAAATTATGCGTGGAAGTATAAAATCGGTTTAATGGTTGATAATAGAAATTCGCCAATAAAAGTAAAATCAAAATTATGGAAAGCTGAAAAAGGAACTTTAAAACCGGAACAGGGTGAAATAGTACAGGAGGCTGGCAGTAAAAGTGTTTGGTTTATAAAAAATAACAGAGCGTTTAAAATTATAAATAAAAAAGTTCTACAAAAATATTTAACTTCAGGGAACAAAATAGCAAACGTTAAAAAAGGTTATATAAACCGTTTTCAGATAGGGCCGGCTATTTATTAAGCCGGATGATTTTGCTTATAAGAATGTATAATTTTTTCCCAAATTGCCTGATACATTTTCGTTGTAACTTCTATACCTCTTTTAAATAAATCCGAATTAGTATCAATGTATTTATTGAGAAAACTTTGCAGGGTTTTGCTTGCTTCAACGAGATTTTCAAGTGACATAAAATCTGCCTTTTTATAAAACTCATCAAGCATTGGTGAAATATCAAAATAGGCGTTCATTTCTTCTCCTTAATTTTGAAAGAAAAGTTTTTTCCATTACTTAAATATACACAATAAATAAATTTCTGTGTATATTTAAGTAAAACAATTCTAATTAAAATTTTACACGGGCTGTATAATGAAAAAAATTTTACTTGCAGATGATGAAAAACCATATTTATTAGCTATTGAAGATATCTTGAAAAACGAAGGATTTAACGTAATTGCTGTGGATAACGGCAATCAGGTATTTGATATTATTGAAAGCCGGATGCCGGATTGTATCATTGTTGACGCGACTCTTTCCGGAATAAGCGGTTTTGATATCAGTAGGAAGATAAAAGAGCATCCGGTATATTATAAAATTCCTGTAATATTAATGATTCCAAAGGATGAAGAGTATAATCTAACCAATGCGATTACTTCAATGGGTAATGACAGCCTTACTAAGCCTATAACCAGAGTTGAATTATTAAATAAGATTAATAAGCAAATTGAAATTGCAGAAGAAAATGAAAAGAATAAGAATTTGAAAGAAAAGTACTTTCAACTGCTTGAATGCGTTGGAAGAAGCGTAATCATTCTTGACCATGAATTAAACATTCTAGGAACAAACAGTGAGTTCATGAGTTTGGTTGGTATAGACTCAAATGTTAATGGGATGAACTTAAAAAAAGTATATCCTGAAGGTTACAGTGTAATAAGTGAACTCGTTGAAAAAGGTCAGGGGAAAATATCACTAAAAAAATCCGAGATGAGTCTTGCTCCAATGGGTGATGATTATATCCTTTTTATTGATTTCCACGATAAGGAAAAAGAAGCAATAGAACGGGTATTGATTGAATTTAATACCTGGTCAAAACTTTATAAATCCATTGATATTGAAAGTTTAACCGGTAACTTTTTAAACATTATTGAAAAATTTATTACTGTAGGGGAAATATACATCGCAAGGGTATTAAGAGGTAAATTGTTTTTTACATCTCTGGATAACCCGAACACGATTTTATATTCTATTGAAGCAGACCATACTTCCATTAAAAAAATCAATGATGAGGGGATTGGTTTTGCGGGTAATATAAATACCGGAACGTTTAAGGATTGGGATTTCTTAATGGAAAACGGTTATCATTCGGTTTTACTGCATCCAATAACTTTATTAAATAAACGCAGAGTTATTTGTTTTGTGCATGAAAAAGAAGACGTTTATTCAAGTCCTGTTAAAGATTTTAGCGTATTGGTACAGGAGTTTTTCCTTCTATACATGTATATGATGCAAATGAAAGAGAATAGAAAAGGGGGAGGAGTATCAGATACTAATTCTCTGCAAAACATAGTTGATAACCTTCCACAGTCATTTGTTTACGTTAAAAATGGCGAAGTTGATCTTATAAGCGGAAGAATTAAAACTTTAACCGGGGATAATGATTTAAAAGAATGGCTAAATTCAGAAGGCATGAACAACGAACAAACGCAGGGTGTTATTTTTTCTATTTTTAATGCAAAGAGTAAATCCCATGTTATCTGGGAAACTGCCGGTAGCGGAAAAATTAAAGTAAGCTTTATTCCTTTTGGGGAAAATGATATATTAACTGTTTTTGAAGATATAAGCGAAATAGATAAACTAAAAAAACTCATTGCTTTTAAAAACAGGCTGCAAAGTATTGTTTCGGTTAACGAAGAATTAAATAATATTTTTCATGAATTGTCCTTATTAATTAAGAAATATATACCGTGCGATTATTCCGCTTTTATAATTTTTCATGAAGAAAGTTCTTTGCTTGACGTTAAATATACTGACCTTGAGGGAGATCTTTACCGCCCATCCATGCCGGTAAAAATAACAGGATCAATTTTTGAAAAACTTTTAATGACTAAAGATTTAATTGTAAATCAGGAATTGGAGAAAACGAAAATCTGCGATAATGATAACAAATTCCGGGAGTTAGGAATAAATTCATACATCGCTGCTCCTTTGCTAATAAAAGAAAAGTTATATGGAACAATAGAACTTTTCAGCAATAATAAAAATGCTTATAATAAAGAGCATCAAAATCTTATTAATACACTTGCGGTTTACGCTTCACGGAGTGTTATGGATAATCTCGTTATGCATAATCTTGAGAATTCCGCTAAGATGTATGAAATAATTAAAGAGCGAAGTAAAGAAGTATTTTTAACTGTTACAAACCATGGACATATAATAAATTCAAATCATAGTATTTTAAACCTGCTTGGATATACTCCGGATGAAATTAAAAAAAAGCATCTTAAAGATATTGTGTCTCCGGGCACAAAGTTTGAATTTATGCTTGAGCATTCAGGTGATTATGATTTTGAAAATAAAAAAGGAGGAATAAAATCAATTTCTGTTTCTCCTTCAAAGTTAACGGATGATAAATACTTATTGATTTTACATAGAATTTAAATCGGTTTATATTAGGTAAAAAATTGGAAAACTTACCCCCATCATTTCATGATACTAACCTGACTATCAACTGGAAGAACCGTTTGCAAAGCGAAATGCCGTTTATCGTTTCTCACATCGAAAAAACCCGGGCAAAAGATATCTGCGATATAGGCGGAGGAATCGGCATGCATTCTTATTATTTACAGGAACAGGGCTTTAATATTCTCTTAGTTGACCCGGATGAAGAATCATTGAAAATGGCTAAAAACATCGGTGTAAAAAACACTTTTCAATCGGATTTTATGAATTTTCATAAGTTGTGTAATAAATTCGATTTTATTTTTTCATTGGGAAATGCTTTTTCCAATGTGCAGAAACATGAATTAAATGATTTTGCAAAAATATGTTATAATGCTTTAAATGATACCGGACAGTTTTTTGTTCAAATACTAAATTACGAAGCATTACAAAAAAGGAATAATTTTATACTGGCTTCACGATTTGAGCAAGCAAAGCACCATTTAAGGTTTATTGAACCCTGTAATAAGGATAAGATGGAAATGCATTATATAATTTCCAATCATGACAACGGAGAAATCAATATTTCACGTCATTATTTTACAACGCATTATCAAGACGAAATACAAAGAGCCGGAACAAAAGCAGGGTTTTCTGATGTAATATTTTATTCGGATTATAAAGGTTCTGACTACTCTAAAACGGATGGCAGGGATTTAATATTTGTCTGGGTTAAATAATCCGGTTTTATAAATAATTAGTTGAATAAAAGTTATATAAATTATAATATTGTAACAAAATTTACATGAATGGCTAAAATATGGAAGAAACCATAAAAGACACTGATTATGAAAAAATGCGCGGTATAATAGACAGGATTTTGGAACATCCTGATTTCCACGATGTTGAGAAAACCATAAGCGAAAGTAAAATTCTGCGTTTCTACATTAACAACGAGAAACAATTCATAGCAACGTTTAAAAAACCTGAGAACTTTCCGCATATGATTTACCTTGAAACCAAGGCGCTTTTTTTTACGGTGCTTACGGATTTGGTAATTGACTGGCTGAAACCAAGAGTTGATAAAATTATTAATATGATTGATTTTTCATTCACACAACCTTTGCTTGGTGAAAAACATTCCGTTCTTCCAATGAAACTTAAAAATTTCTTTCTTGAATCAATAAAAGAAAAAGAAGTCCGGTCCGACTATTTAGGCACACGTAATGTAATACTAATGAACTATTTAAACCGGTATTTAAAAGAATTTAAGCACCGAAGAGGTTACGGCACAAAAGAAATTTTTAAAATTAAGGGCTTAACAGATATAGCGCATTATGAGAATTTTTATAAATGCTGTGCAATTCTACGTAATTTAGCAAAGATGCGTCTGCCGTTAAAACACGGTAATGCTGAAAAACACATTTCTTATAAAGATACTGAAGATTTTCAATCTTTCAGGGATGATTATTTTCACGCTCTGGAAAAAGAAATCTCTGAGAAATTCGGGGAGTTTCCCGTTGTTATGATAAATGTATCGCTTTCCAGTGTAATAAAGCAGCAATTATTAAAAGACCGTTTTGAGGCTGGGGGCCAGCTTCTTGAGATACTCGTTGAGCGGAGTAAAAGTTTTGTTCAGCTTGGGAAACAGGATGCGCGGGGAGCAGAACCGCCGGATAAATCCTGGTTTAATACAGCACGCCGCAATATTAAATACTACGAGTTTAACAGTACCTTTTTAGACGGCCTGTATTTTATCGCGGGTGACAACCGCTGGTAGAAACTCACGTATAATTAAAAGCCCGTTAAACTAACTTTAGTTATAAGTTATAAGTTGTATTTTATTGATTTTGAATTTTTATATATAAAAATGCATAATTATTTGTTAATTATTATTAATTGTCCTTGATTATTAGGATTTAATTGTATAATTTGTATAATATTGTTTTTTGGAGAAATTACTATGGAAATTAAAACCCTGGAGCTTACAAAAGATATTACCTGCGTTGCATCCATTGATGCTGATTTACGCGTTTTTGATATTATTATGACAACTGAGTTTGGAACAACGTATAATTCATATATAGTAAAAGGTACTGAAAAAACTGCTATATTTGAGACAACGAAAACTCCTTTTTGGGATATGTACGTTGATGAATTAAAGAGAAATGTGGACCTTGAAAAAGTAGATTACATTATTTGTGACCATACTGAGCCTGACCATGCAGGGTCGGTTACATGGATGGTGGAGAACTGCCCTAATGCTACTGTTGTGGGTTCTGCTGCCGCAATAATGTTTCTTGAACAAATGACAAATAAAAGTTTCAAATCTAAAAAAGTAACCACAGGCGACAGCATAGATTTAGGCGGGAAAACGCTGAACTTTATTTTTTCGCCGTTTCTTCACTGGCCTGATTCAATGTTTACTTATATTCCCGGAGATAAAACATTAATAACCTGTGACTTTCTAGGCTGTCACTTTGCAGATAACAGAATGCTGCTTTCTAAAGTTGAAGATAGAATTAAGGAATACAATCAGGCATTCGGTTATTATTACAAAGTGATTTTCGGGCCTTTTAAAAAATACGTTATTGACGGCCTTAATGCAATTAAAGATTTAGACCTTGACCGTGTTTTGGTTGGCCACGGCCCTGTTTTGGATACTAATATTAAACAGACAATTGAAAAGTATGAGAAACTTGCAGGCAGGGTAGAGGAAAAACCTAAGGATAAATACAACGTGTTTATGGGGTATGTTTCGGCTTACGGCTTTACTTCCCAAATTGGAGATAAAATTAAAGATATTTTAGAAAGCACGGGCAAAATTGAAGTTGAGAAGTTAGATATATCTGAAAACGACCATGGTAAGATTGACCGTTTAATTAGCAATGCCGACGGAATATTAATGGGTTCATGTACGATTAATGCGGATGCTGTTAAGCCGGTTTACGATGTGCTTTCCCATGTCAGTGTGCCGGTTAACAAGGATAAACCTGCGGCAGCTTTCGGTTCATTCGGCTGGTCGGGAGAAGGGCCTGTAAACCTTGAACACCGTTTGGAAGATTTGCAGTTTAAGATTGCATCCCCTGCATTAAGAATAAATTTTCTCCCGTCAAAAGATGAAGATGAAATGATTGAGAAATTCGCTAAGGATTTTATTGCAGCCTTGACCGCGGAACTTAAACAGGAATACAAGCATATTAGTAAAACGAAATGGCGCTGTATAGTTTGCGGGGAAGTTTATGAAGGCGAACTGCCTCCTGAAATTTGCCCTGCATGTGGTGTTGGTGCTGATAAGTTTGAGGAAGTTGTGGAGCAGGAAATTACTTACTCATGCTCTACTCCGGGTAATTTTGTAATAGTGGGCGGAGGTATAGCCGGTTTATCCGCTGCTGAATCGATCAGGGTAAGAAATAAAACTTGTGAAATAAACATTTTTACTGACGAAAAATATTATCCGTATTACAGAACTAAACTTTCGGAATATATATCAGAAGATATTGAGGAAAAAGATTTTCTCGTTAAGCCTAAAGAATGGTATGATGAAAATAATATAAAAGTTCATACAATGAGTAAAGTTGTGTCTGTTAACCCGGGTAAAAAAACAATCAGTTTAATCTCCGGTGAAGACGTTGCATATAACAAGTTGATTTTAGCAAATGGAGCGAGTTCTTTTATACCGCCTGTTCAAGGAATTGATAAACAAGGCTTATTCGTTTTGCGTGATATAGATGATTTAAAAAGCATAAAAGAATACCTGTCTGATGTTGAAAAAGTTTGTGTTATCGGAGGCGGATTGCTTGGCCTTGAAGCAGCGTGGAATATAAGCAAACTTGACAAGCAGGTTTCAATAATAGAATTAGCTAAACGCATTTTGCCTGTTCAGCTAAATGAAGAGGGCAGTTTTGTCTTTGAACGAATAATCGATAAACGCGGTATTGATATTGTAAAGGGAAAAATGGCTAAGAAAATTCTGGGTAACGGTAAAGTTACCGGCCTTGAGTTTGATGACGGCAGCAAAATCGATGCTGATATGATAATTTATGCAATTGGAATAAGGGCGAACCGTGAATTAGTTGAAGGCTGCGGATTTGAATTAAACAGAGGCATGGTTGTTAATTCAAAAATGGAAACATGTATGGATGATGTCTGGGCTTGCGGTGATGTATGCGAATTCGGCGGCAGGGTTTACGGGAATTGGGATTCCGCAAAGAATCAAGGCAAGGTAGCAGGCGCTAATGCGTGTGGAGATGATGTTGAGTTTATACCTCCATTTAGAGCATATGTACTAAACTCCATGGGTACGGAAGTGTTCTCTTCAGGAGAAATAGGAATTGACAAGTATGATTATAAAGCTTATTTAAATAAGGATTTTGAAAGCAATAGCTATAAGAAAGCATTGTTTAGAAATAACCGAATGTGCGGAACAATGCTCATTGGCGATACAAAAGAATCTTTAAAATATTTAAAAGGAATTAAGGAAGGTATTTCGCCTAAGGATTTCTTAAAACTTGATATTATTTAAATAAAAAAAATAAATAAATATACATTATTATAAAAATGAGTATAATGTATTCTGTGGCTATAAGTTTTATAGTAGGAGTTAGTGTTTTATTATGAAACAGGACACAGTAAATACAAAGAATAATACTAACGAATTACGCGGTAAAACTCCGGATAAAGAGGATAAATTTAAAACTTTTATTAATATTTTTCCTTATCCGGTTGTTGAAATTGATAAAAGTTTAAATATTAAATATTATAACTGCAATTTTAAAAAGTTATTTTGTAAAGATAAGATTCCAAAAAACTTATCAGGCTTTTTAAATGAAAGTGATATTCAAAATATCAAGCAGCATTTAGAAGAATCTGTTTCTGCTCAAATATCGTGTTTATTTAAAGAAAATTCTCTATCAAATAATGCTCATCAGTGTAATTTAGAAATCCATCAAGCAGAAGAAAATAATATTAAAAATATCTGGTGTATTATTAAAATTACTCAAATGGAATTTTATCCGTTGTGGATAAAGGAATTTGTAAGCAAGCATAAGAATCCGGCTGTGTTTTGTGATTTGGATGGAAAAATTATTCTCGTTAACGAGGAATGGGCTGACCTTCATTCATATAACGTGCCGGAATTAATAGATGAAAATGTTAGTATTTTTTATGATAAAGTAACTTATGATATTAAATATAAAAGTTTTATTAAAACCATTTATGAAACTGGATTTCATAACTTATTGATGAATCATATAAAAAAAACCGGCATCCGGTTTACCTGCCGGATATCGGGAATAATAGTTAGAGGGTTTGAAAATAATCCAATTGGATATTTATTATCAGGGCATGAAGTATTTGATGAAATATTAGACAGCTTGAAACTTTATAGAGAAAAGGAATTTATAGACAACGTATTAAACTCGCTGCCTCATCCGTTTTTCGTTGTTGATGCAAAAACCCGTGAAATAATACTTTCTAATCCTGCTGCACAGGGTAAATCATTATTGGGTACACAAAAATGTAAATCTGTTAAATCTTTAATTAATGATTCTGATTCAATAAGGGAAACAAGTGAAATAATTATTCCTTATGATTTATTGTTGGAAAAGAAAAAGCCCATAATTGCAGAATATATGGATGGAAACAAGGGCTATAACTATTATGAAGTCCGGTGTTATCCGCTTTACGTGCAAGACGGCGATATTAATACAATTGTTGAATATAAT
>CALGPD010000381.1 GCA_937960625.1 uncultured Spirochaetia bacterium
ATATTGCATATATTAATGTGAAATTCGATTTACATAAAAATTATCACTATTTTTCAAAGTTTTACGTCACTACGAGGAACGTCGGTGGCGTAGCTGTGTCATTAAATAACAAAACCAAACGAGATTGCTTCGCTATCGCTCTCAATTGCAAATAACAATGTGACTGTTACACTGCTGGAATAAACCAAAAGTCTGTCCGAGGAATGTACGTGATGAATCAGCCTCTTTGATTTAGTAAAAAAACATATTTTTCGAAAAAAATAAAAAAATTATAATTTCAATCGAAATTCACGTTATTATTAATTTCCGGATTAAATTTATTCTGCCGATAATAATACTAACTAACTTATAAGGATATAAAATTGAAACGCGTTGCAATTTGGGATATTGTATTAGGTTTGCTTTCATTATTTTTTTTATACCTTGAATATAAAAGACGTTCTTTTAGCATAAACTCATTTTTATTTTTTTTAGGAAATGCAATATTTTTGTTGTCTATGGGTTTTACCGCGTTTAATAAAACATTTGAAAAAATCAAACTTCAATCCGTTATTACCTGTATAGCAGGTATAATTTACAGCGTTATAACTTTCCCAAAGATTTTTTATTACATTGATTTTAAAGCCGCGTTATTAGCTAAAAAAATTCTCCCCTTGTTTTTTGCTTTTGCGGGGTATTATTTAATCCATTTATTTTTAGTGTTACGAATGCAAACTCTGAATAAAAAATAATTATAATAACATTTTCATTAAGCATTTTTTAAACCGCAATTTACACTCAGAAGGACACGATTTAAATATGACAAGTATTATTGAACTTTTAGATAAAATCACGGTTTATTAATAGCTATGTCACTTTGTTCACAGCTATGATATTTGCTTTAAGCCTTATTTGTTTTGTGTTATAATTTTTGTTAAAATAATATCAAAACAATTCCACGTTTTTAAATCATTGGTAAAGGCTATTTAAGCCGCGCTTTTTTAATAATTTCCTTGATTTCATCGTTGTCTGTTTTCTTAACAAAATCAGCTACATTTTTACCTTTTTTATTCACTGTGTCTGTTTTTATGCCTTTAGTAAGCAAATACTCGATTGCTTTTTTACGTTCCCCTAATATATTATACATTAACGATGAATTACCTTTTTTATCAACAGCGTTTATGTCCGCGCCATTGTCAACGAGGAATTTCATTATTTTTAAATAAGGGTATTTGGGATAAGATATTCCGGAAACCTGCAACAAAGGCGTTCTTCCGGATTTGGGGCTTCTCCAGTTAATTTCTGCCCCGCTTTTTAATAATTTGTTCATAATACCCATATTTTTTCCCATAACAGCGAGGAAAAACGCTTTATTTATTGCTCTTTTGTCCGCGAATTTTAACAGGTAATCAAAACCTTTTACAAAATCAACATTAACAGCTTGTTCAAGAGGTGTTCTTAAATTTGCGTATTCAGACGGATTATCATATGAAGGCTCAGCGCCGCGGTCTATGGATTTGTGTAAGTTTTTCATATTATGTTTATAAATACTCTCGTTAAGCGCTTTTTGCAGTAATTTAACCGGAGCAATGTTTTTATAACTCTCTTTTTCTTTGTATGCAATTTCAAGCAAAGGCATCGGCATCCATCCGGTTTTATTTTCCTTTGTTTTAATCTTTATAAATACGTTTTTGTTTTCTTTGCCGTATTTTTTTGACGTTTTAGCTAAAACTAAAACTTTTTCTCCGGCAGCCACTTTTACTTCAGACTTGTCACTTAAAATACTTACTTTAAGTTCATAGTCTTTTTTAACTGACGCGTCAATTGGTTTATAAATTGTAGTATCCTGAAAAACCTTGCACGCAAAAACACAAAAAGATATAGTAATTATTAAAAGTAATTTTTTCACCTTAACCCCTGATATTGTAATGTAGGTTATGAATATAATACAAAATATAATAAATGCAAAGCATAATTATATAC
>CALGPD010000382.1 GCA_937960625.1 uncultured Spirochaetia bacterium
AAAAAGAGAAAAAAACCAAAAAGCTTTCAGAAATAAAAAAAATGCAGGATTATTTAAAAGATAAACAAAAACGTTCAGGCGCGGATTTTGTATTTAATATTAGAACTATTGCGGGCCATAACGTTATGAATAAGATTTCGTATTTATATTTTCAGGTTCAGCCTGCAATTAAATATAAACAATTTATGCTTGCATTGGATTTAAACCTTGAAGTTCATGCCTCCGAGTATTATGAAAGCCCTTATCCTGCTCATGAAGTCGGTGCTGTTAGAAAAGAAGAGTGGAGTAGGTTGGCCGCGTATCCTAATAAAATTTTGTTTTTATCTTTTGGCGATGAATATGAAACTCCGATATTTATTCACCTCGGCAGGCTGCATGATTATACATTGGGAAACGGTTTTATAATTTACAGATATACTAATTCATTGTATTACCCGGATATGACTAAAACAGGTATTCAGGTTAAAGTTGATTTTAACTGGATTGGAGCTGAAGCTTTCTGTTCTGATGTTGTTGATCTTGATTTATTCGGCGGTAGATTTATATTGCGTCCATTTGGATTGACAGACTATAAAAACAGCATAATTGGAAAAGCTGAAGTAAGCTATGTTTTCGTTGCTGAAACCGATGTATATGACCAGGATAGAAAAGATGGTGACAGTTATGTAATATACGATGGGAGTTCAAAAATTTTAGCTCATTCAATTGATGTTAAAATCCCAATTTTACGCGCAAGAAGTCTAAGCTTAGGTGCATATTATTCTTATGCTAGAATATTTGACAAAGGCTCCGGGCATCAGTTCGGTGTTAACGGAGATTTTGCAAATGGCTTGTTGTTCTATGCAGTTGAGTTCCGAATAATAAATAAAGGTTATATTGCTCCGATTATATCACAGCAATGGGATGCACAAAAAAAATTATCTTATTGGGGTTCCGGCAGAAATCAAACTATTATGAATCATCTGACTACCGGCGAACAAGGGTACAGCATATTTATAGAACTTAAAAATTCCTGGTTTAAACGGAAAATGGGATTTTATTTAACTTTTGAAATGTATATAGGCGGAGAAACAAAAGCAAATCCTCATTTGCAACTTGGTTTTTTCATGAAGAGAGGAGTTCTTTCCGACAGGGTTGCTTTACGCCTTGTTTTGGATAAAGTTCAAATATCTTCCGATAATTTTTTAGTTTTCTCGAATATTTTTACTTATTTTACCACTGAATTTTCCGTTGTAATTACTCCAAACGTTGAAATGGCAGTTTTTTACATAAAATCTTTTACTGAAGATTTTAGCGGAAATGGAATGAGCAACGAACTATTTATGCTTGAAACGAGGATAACGTTTTAATGATAAAAAGATATTTTTACATATATTTTATCATAATTATTCTTTTGCCTGTTAATTTGTTTTCAAAAGCTAAAATTACTTTTATGAAGGGGCTTTGCGAGATTCAAAGAAAGGGTAGTCAGGAATACGTTGTTCTTAAAAAGAGCTCCGAAATTAATGAGAATGATACTATCAGAACTTCCCCAGGAAGTTTACTCCAGATTGATTTTAAAAATAAAGCTGTAATAAGATCTGTTTCCAGTTCCACATTTACATTTTCAGAAATTAACCCGGATAAAATAACTTTATTCGTTTCAGGGGGCAATATTATAACGAGTTTTACTCAGTTATCAAAAGAACAGACAGTAGTATTAAAATCTGAAGTTGCTGAAGTTGCAATTAAAAAAGCCGTTGTTAAGTTTTTCGTTGAATATAATACAACCACAGTCATCTGCGTAAAAGGAAGTATAAACGCAAAGAGCAATGTTTCCCAATGGCGGCATATAGACCCTGTTACTTTAGGCACAACGGATAAAATTGTTTTGACCAACTTAATTAATCAGACTAATGCGCCTATTTTAACAGCCTCTTCTGATGAATTATTTGTAGATAAAGAATTATTTAAATATGAGACTGCCATTAAGAAAATAAAAAAGGAAAAAGTAAATTTAGAAGAATTTAAGCCTGAAGAAACCTTTGTAAAAAAAGTTAAAAAAAAGGCGGATACCGGATTCAGGTTTAACGGAGCATTTGGTGCAGTTCAGCTGCAGAGAGACAGTTATTTTTCAATTGCCCTAAGGCCGGAGTTTTACTATAAAGATTTTAGCATCGCGTTATATCTGCCTTTGTATTTAGATGGCTATCATAAATTTTATAAAACCTCAAAGTGGGGAAACTACGGTGAATGGGATTTTAAATCTACTCAGGATGCATTAGGCGATTTGCTAATTAAAATTGATTACTTAAAATGGGGTAAGGAAGACGGTGATTATTACTTTGTTATTGGTAAATTAAAGCGTTTCACTTTGGGTAACGGTTTTATAGTTAGAAATTTAAATAATGTTGAAAGTTTTCCCATGATTAGAAGAAGCGGTTTGTATTTTAATATAAATCCCGGTGTAATTGGAATACAGGGTTTTATTGCTGATATAAACGTTGCTGATATTCAGGGATACCGTATTTACTTAAAACCAAGTTATAAAGCGAACAGCCCTAAAAGAGATCTTGAAATCGGGATAACTTGTACTTTTGATGCTAATCCCGGGATTTCCGACAGAAAAAATCCTGCATTATTTGCATTTGGAATTGACGGCAACATCCCGGTATATTGGTCAAAAACAATAATAATTGAATTAATGGCA
>CALGPD010000383.1 GCA_937960625.1 uncultured Spirochaetia bacterium
GACCAAGTGGTGATTGGGACGGTTCAAAGTCTATATTCTCAAAATGGATGATTGCATTTCAAATATTCGGTAAAATCGTTTTTGGTAAGAGCTATTTAATAATTGCGCCGGGTATATACCTTCACACTAACAACAGCCACGGTGATATTCAATGGGAACGTAATAATCCTGCAAAATATCAAATAGAAGATACTTATTATGTTGGTAAATATTCCATATTGGACATTTATATTAGATTTCAAACTAAACTCGGTTCTATTCCTTTAAGGTTAGAAATCGAAGGTATATATAATGTTTCGAATAATCATTCTATTAATTCCTATATTAATTCCCGTTTTGGATATGACAAAGGATATCTGAAAGATAAAACAAAAGCATTATACGTAAAAGTAACTTTAGGACAGCTTAAAAATCAATTCGATTGGCTTCTAACTCTCGGATTTTTATCTTCTCAGGCATATGCTTATCATCCCCATTACGGGAAAACACAATACATTGATTGGACAAACGAACTTACAACTTGGCTTCCTTATGTATTTGAATTCAGCGCGGGCATCGTTCTTCTCAATTATCTTGATATAAAAGCCACGTTTTATTACGGCGAGCATAAAAAAGACGGTTATACTGTAAGGTCAACTTATGTTGAAACGCGAAAGTTCTGGAGCATTGCCATTGATACAACCGTGAAATTTTAACCGTATATAGAATATACGATTTTCAATTGTTTTGATGTAAGAGTTTTGCATAGGCAAAAGAGGGGAAGAATTCCCGGTAGTGTAAGATTTTTTAAGTAGATGTTTTTCAATTTCCTTTTCTAAAATTTCTTGATAAATACACTTTATTACTTCTTTTAGAAAATCTTTATTGTTTTCTGACTCATTTTGAAATACATCTTTATTAATATTTTTCATAAGTCCCTCCCTGTGAAATAGTCCAAATTATTTATGGGGAAGGACTTTTTTTATTTCAACTATTATATTTTTACAGAAAATTAAGGACTGAACCAATATATATTTACGAAAACGGCATGGTACGCTTAATAGACAAAGCGGACAGAACCGGCAGACGGTATATCTTTATTTCCAAAGTAAGAGTTCGGCGGCTTCTGCATATGATTATAAGAAAACAAAAATTCTTCTCTATAAGCAGAGAAGATATCAGGGCTTTAAATTCACGGGCAAAAAGAGCGGACGCGGCCACAACGTATATCACTGTTTGGTGGCGCCCGGGAATTCACAAATTGTCAATATACAATTTCCGGCCAAATACGAGGGTAAGTACAGATAAGATTGCCCGCTTGAGAAGGATTGTCCGCAAACTGGAAACTCTTCTTGAAAAAACGAAAAAAAAGCTTGGATGAAAACAGGCAGAAAACTGCCGTTTTTCTCTGTTTTATTCGTGGTGTGGAACAACGCGTTTTGTATACGATTTTGATGAAGAAATTTTAAATTGGCCTTACAGTGGCCGTTGTAGGTAACCAAAATTTTAAAGAGTATACAGTTACCTAATTTTAATAGTTATAATTGCAATATCATCATCATAATGTTCTTTTTTAGTATAATTTTTCAATTCTTTCAAAATAATGTTATTTATTTCTTTTGCGGTTTTTTTTGAATTTTTAAGTAATAATTTATCAACTTGTTTCTCAAAATCAATATACTTTTCGTTTATAGCTTCAGTCAGGCCATCGGTATAAAAGAAGAATACATCTTCTTTTTGGAATTCAAATTCCTGAATTGAATATTTTGGATTTTTAAATAGTCCAATAACTTTACCTGAAGGATGGAACTTAGTTATTTTACCGTTTCTTATTAATATTAATGAATTGTGGCCCGCATTTGATAATTTTATTTTATTTTCTTTAAAATCAAAAAAACAATATTGAGCGGTAACAAAATTTCCTGCTAATTTTGTATAAAGATTTTTATTTAAACATTCTAAAATTTTTTTAGGATTAGAAATATTACTTTTAAGTTGTATGGAGTCAAAAGACATTTTTAGCATACTCGTTATCAAGGCTGCTTGAACGCCATGCCCTGATGCATCGGTAATTAATACACCTAATTCCTTATGATCTTCATTTTTATTTAAGTAAAAATCATAATAATCGCCTCCAACATCAAACATAGGAATATATACCGTGTGGACATCAATATCGCATAATTCCGGGAGTTGATTTTTAATAAAATTCATTTGTATTTTTTTTGCTAATTTTAAATCCTCACTTATTATTTTATTTTTTTTCTCAAGCAGTTCTTTTTGCTCTTTTGTTTTAATGTATACTTGATAATTTTCAATTGCCCTAGCTATTAAATACGTTCTGTTTTTTATTATTTCTTTTTCAAACTCTGTTAAAATCATGGGGGCATCATAATTTGCTAGTCCCATTATACCGTAAACTCTATTTTCTAATTTAAGTGGTAAACAGTAAAAAGCTTTTAAACCTAGTTTTTTTATATTAATTTTAGTTTGTCCTATCAACTCGATTTTATCAAAATCTTCGTATAATAATTCTGATTTAGAATTATAGACAACAGAACCAATGGATTTGTTATCTAACTCCCATTTTTTGTTATAAAATTTGAGTGCAAATTTTCTGTTTTTTACCTTATGAGATAGTTTAAGATTTCTAGTTTTAAGATATTTTTTATCGTTTTCTTCTTCTATCAATGAAATATTGCAATCATCAAATTGTATCCGATCTCTTATTGAATAAATAATATTATCGATTACTTCATCAAAATCCATTTCCATTTTAATTTTTTGATTTAATTCATTAAGAATCCTAATTTCATTTCTCAGCAATTCAATTTCTTCCATATTATGTTATAGTTCCTTTAACAAATAAAATCAGAATGATCTTTATCTAAGTAACCACCTAATGCCTAAATCTTTATAATGCTCAGTTTCTTTCGTACATTTCCGTACAAACATGAAATGTCCTGTCTCAGTAAGCTCCTGTCTATGAAAATCTGTTGCGAGTATTTGGTCATCATTTACTATTATTGAACTTGTACTTGGTTTAACAATATAGTCATCCTGTGCAATCAAATTAAAAAACTTTAGTCCGTGATTTTGTTTAAAAACTTTTTCTAATCTTTTTGTGTGTTCTTCTTCTTTCATTTTTTCAACATCATCTACGGATTTTAATACTTCAAACCAAACTGAAGTAGAAAAATTTCTTTGATCAATTGCCCAAAGAAGCATTTTATTGAACATTTCCCATCCTGATTCTTTTATTACATTTTCATTCACATGTCCAATCATTATAGGAGTAGTGCTATTTAATATAAACAATAATGTTACTAAATGCATTGGAAACTCAGGAATAAATTGTAAAAAAGGGCCATAAAATTTTCTAAGTCGGTTTAGTAAAATAAGTGTCGCTTTAGATTCACAATCTCTTTCAAAGAATAAGATTAAATCATTGAAAAATATTTTATGAATATTATTAGGATATTTTTCTAAATAATATAACAGTAAGGAAGTTCCGGCACAGATTGAATACAAGTTAAGTTTCTCTATTTTATATTCCTTTTTCAATTTTTGAATGACTATATCAATTTTATCCACATAAGTTTTTAATTCCCAGCCAATTTGGTGCGAAAGCATACCTTCATTACCCCAATCAAGTAAATAAACATCTCCACCTTTGTCTAATATTTTTTTAAGCATTGAATTTTCTGGATCAAGATTTAAACCATAAGCTCTAGTAATGTAAGAATATACAATGAGGACAGGTTTATTCTTTCGTTTTGTTTTATCTGTGCATTTTTTATAATACACAGTATATCCCTTTTTATATTCAGGGTCATTTTGAATTTCTAACTTTTCGAATCCATTTAAAAATAAATACTCTAACATTTTATGCTCCTTTTACAATAACAAAATTTTATTATGCATTATTAAATTATTTATGCATATATATTTTTACATTTACTAAATAAAAATATCAAAGTAATAAATTATCATTATATCATGAAATTATTATGTGTACAATATTAAAAAAATAATTTTTTTTATTGTCTGTTTTAGTTACCGGATATGGTGCGCATTTCCCATATGTCTAGACTGATGGGAAAAATCGTTAAATATTTTTCACAAGGAGTACACCATGAACGAACACATTCGAAAACGTAACTTTAACCTAATTATATAGGCTCGTGTTACTTTTAGCAAGAAATAAAAGCTTCACCTTTTTAAAATTACAGTACAAATGAAACCTAGAAAGACGTACAGGCTTGCTTTTTGTATAAGCGTATATAGTCTGTTCCTATTGTTTAATATAATGAATAATATTTTCAATTCCTTTAAAATTTATAATAGGATATTTGTATTAACGGTTACCTCCATAAAGTTGAGTGCTTATAATAATGTGTTTCCGATTTTTTAATATAAAGAATTTAGGATTTTTATATTCTTTATCTATTACACTATATGCTTGATAATTATCAACATATATTTTAACATGATACCTTTTTTGGTTTTATAAATTTGTTTATCTCTTGCTGAGACTAAGAAATTTTGTTCACCGGGAATTAATTTATATCGTCCCTTTAGAACTAATTTTTTTTCTCCTGTATATGTATTATCATCATATTCATCTTCTTTTTCTATATAAGTATATTGCCATTTAAAAGTGTTGTTTTTGAAGAAAGTTATTCTATCTTTAATTACTTTAGTAAACTAACTCACTATGTCCAAACCTTTGGTTTTCTCTTCATATATACCTTTATATGTTCCTACTATCCAATTTTTACTATTTTTTGAATTCTCTTTCTTGCGTATTATGTATTCGTTTCTGTTAAAGCGTCTGGCTCAACAACGTTTATGTATTTGAGTTTTCTTTCGTCTTTAGTTTCTAAATCTAACGTGTTGCCAATTTCTCCCATTAAAACTGTATTTACAAAATCCTTTTCTCCCCGCAATTACAAAT
>CALGPD010000384.1 GCA_937960625.1 uncultured Spirochaetia bacterium
ATTAAAAATAGTCTTATAAGTTTTCCCAAACCACTTACCAACTATCGCATCATCATAATTATCGTTTTTTACAATAGTCCCTGTTCCGGGAATATGTTCTGCATAGTATTTAGCATTTACTATCAAAGTAATTAATAAGATTTGCATAACAATCAATATTATTTTTTTCATAATTTTATACCTATATTCTCCTTCAGATTAATACAATATTATAAATTAATTTTGTACATTTTTTAAAAAATATATTACAATATTATTAAACAACGCATTATTTATCTTTTTGCCCTTTTTTAAACAGATATCTATATTTTCCATAACCATGTTTCTCAAGCTCATCAGCAGGAATAAACTTTAAAGCCGCTGAATTTATGCAATATCGTAATCCTGTAGGTTTTGGGCCGTCTTTAAAAACATGGCCAAGATGAGAATTACCTTTTTTGCTTCTCACTTCAATTCTTATCATACCGTGCCCGGAATCTGTTTTTTCAACAATATTCTTTTTAACGAGCGGTTTTGTAAAACTCGGCCAGCCTGTTCCTGATTTAAACTTATGTGTTGAACTGAAAAGCGGTTCGCCTGAAACGATATCAACGTATATTCCTGGAGCATTATTATTCCAGTATTTATTGTTAAAAGGCGGCTCTGTTCCGTTTTCCTGAGTTACTCTATATTGCATACAAGTTAATTTGTTTTTCAAGTCTGATTTTTGCATTTTATTCTCCTTCTTGGGTGTGCAATATATAATTACCATGCACAACGTAAATAAACTAATAACTTTATTGAAATTTAACATATTTTACACCTCATTTATATTTTAAAATAAAGTCAGGGTAAAGTCTATATGCATTTATTTTTTTTTCAATTATCCAAACCAAATAAAAATAGGCTTGACAATAACGACTTTTAATCTATAATATATGTAGTGATTAATTGGAAAAAAAGTCATGAAAAATAATTTCTATATCATCTTTTTTATTTATATATTCTTAATGGCTTGCGGAAACATAAATGTGAAACAAATTAATTATTACGAACTTACAAACGGTATAAAAATAAAAGGGAGTTTAGGGTATAATCTTGGTGAAATTATAACTATACACGGTGTTTGTATTAAAGATGAAACCGCAAAAGCTAACTTAGAAAGAATCTTACTTAAAGTTGAAAAAATTAATAATAAAACACTTCTTAAACCTATAATTATCAGCTATAAAATACCGGCATTTATAAAAACGAAAAAACCATGTTCTAAAAAGCATTTCAATTATACTGGATATGAATCCGGAGCGTTTTCAGGAATTCCCCAAAGAGCTTTCAATTACATTCCCTTTGTAACAACTACGGATTTCCAATTTAATACATTTTTTGTAATTTTGAAATAAAATAACACTATTTAATGTATGTATAAATAGAATTAATGTTATAAAAAATACTAACACACATCTCGGAACTAGGCATAAAAAACGAAACAGCCCCCTTTAAAAGGCAGAGAGTAATATTAGTAAATTAATCTTTTTTCTCAATTATTTTTTTTACATTAATAATGAATATTGCAGGTATATTATTTTCAAAAATTTCTTTAATCAATCATTACTTTTTATTCATGATATATATTTGCATATTAATAATTGTTCTATTTATCAATAATAGGAAAAAATTTAAGTTGGCTGCTCATATATTTTCATTAGGCTCAGTGTTTTTTATTGTTTCAACAACCTTACGGGTAGGAACGAGGACTCTTTTTCAATTTTATCTAATCCCCGGCATACTCATTGTATTACTTGAGTTTGATAAAAAAGATTATTTCAGCCGTACAATTCAAGTAGTTGCATTTTTAGGCTCTTTTATATATCTTAATTTTGGCAAACTCCCTAATGATTTTCTATTGAAAGCAAGCGATAACGCTATCAATATCTGGCAACGTTCAAATATTTCCGGGTGCATGATTCTCACAATAGTAATCGGATATTTTGCTCTCGCGAGTTTAAATAAAACGGATAAAGAACTTAAACTCAACAATAAAAAATTGGAAACTCAAGCAGGAGAATTAGAGTTAGCTAATGATGAATTAGAGCGTTCAAACCAGGAGCTTTCAAAAGCGAATGAAGAATTATTAAAACTATCGCAGATGAAGGATGATTTTCTCGCTGTTGCTTCCCATGATTTACGCTCACCTTTCAACGGTATTCTCGGTTTCACTGAATTATTACTTGATGAAGATAGAATTGATAAAGAACATAAAGAAATAATTTCATACATCAAAGAAAGCGCGAAAACCCAGCTTGATTATGTAAATGATTTACTTGATATAATTAAATTTGAATCAGGTGAAATTAAACTGCAGCTTAGTGAAATTAAAGTTTCAGAT